>DATHJP010000232.1:0-19104 GCA_035489695.1 Terriglobales bacterium | reverse complement strand
CGCGATCATGTCTTTGCGAATGGCTGAAGAGGTGTCCACCCAGGTTCCTGCCGACGATTTCCAGGCGCTGGAAGACAAGGTTTATCGCACTATTGAGCTGTACAAGGCAGCGCGAGAGGCGCGCGCGGTTGCGGAGCGCGACGTACGCCGCGTTCGCGAGCAACTGGAAGAGCGCGAGGAAGAAGTCGAAAGCATGCGACGCGAGATGGTCAGGCTGCGCAAGGAGCGGGAGGATATCCGCGGGCGCGTGGAAAAGATGCTGCAACAGATTGAAACCATTGCCGAGGAGCAGCAGGCCGCGAGCTAAGTACCGCGCCGGACCGGGCTTCCGGAAGGAGCGAACAAGTTATGGCGTCCGTCACTAAACATCCACCGCTGAAAGATCCCAGCAATAACGCCGTCCGCGTGGAAATATTCGATCAGGCCTACAATCTTCGGGGTTCCGACGCGGACTACATCATTAAATTGGCTGAGTACGTCGATTCCAAGATGCGAGCTGTGGCGGAGCAGACCCATACCGTGGATACGGCCCGTCTGGCCGTGCTAGCGGCGTTGAATATTGCGGACGAATACCACCTGCTGAAGCGTACCGGTGATACCGGGGCGACGGAGTATCTGCAACGGGCTCACCATCTATCCCGCGCCCTGGATGAAGTCCTTGAGGATAAGCGCCGGGCAGGGTAAGAAGCTGCTGGCAAGTCGACTGCCAACTTTTTACGCCTTCCCTATTGCCAATCTCTGAAGTTTTCCCTAGCATCCTTTCTGAAAGCCGGCCTGCAAGGTTGGTGATGGTGGTAACCGATTTTTGAACCAACAAACGAATGAACGGGGACTTGACTCGTAAAGAAGGTTCTGTGTGCAACGTTCCGCCACGCGGAAATGCCTAAAGAACCGCGGCGGGTTCCCACCTGTCTACGACGGGTTCATTCTCGGCCCTCCACACGGCCCCAGTGGGTCGGCTTCTCACTTCCTGCTAAACTAATCTTCAGAGCAGCGCATCTAAATTAACAAGTGTTTCCCCGACTTCTTCATATCGGCAATTTCAATCTGCCTACTTATGGATTTTTGGTGTCCATGGGGGTGCTGATCGGATTGTGGATCAGTGTGCGGAATTCGGAGAAGCAGGGGATTGACCGGGAACTGGCGTGGAACCTGGGGATTCTGGTGGTGCTCTGCGGGATCGTGGGCGCAAAGATTCTTTACGTCATTAATGATTGGAGTTCTTACGCGGCTCATCCCAGTGAGATCTTCAGTTTCAACACATTGCAGGCTGGTGGAGTTTTCTCTGGCGGACTGATTGGCGCGCTGGCGGCGGCGGCGTGGTATATCCGCAAACATAAGATGCCGGCGTTGGCCACTTGCGACGCGTTTGCACCCGGGCTTGCTCTGGGACATGCGATTGGGCGCGTGGGATGTTTCGCCGCGGGGTGCTGCTATGGCAAACCGACGCACGCTTTTTGGGGAGTCACCTTCACTAACTCGTTGGCTCATGCGTGGACGGGGACGCCGCTGAACGTGGCTCTCGAACCAACGCAACTTTTTGAATCTGCGGTCGAACTGGCAAACTTCTTCCTGTTGACCTGGATGTTGAAACGTAAAAAGTTCGATGGCCAGGTTTTTGGGGCCTATCTGATGCTTTACGGTGTGGCCCGCTACTTTCTTGAATTTCTGCGCGACGACCCCGGACGGGGCGAAGTGTTCGGCGGAATCATGACCGGGACGCAGTTGATTTCGATTTGCCTGGTGATCATTGGCGGAGTGATCTGGTGGCTGCGCAGTGGAATGGCGAGAGCTGTGCCGGCGCGGGCAGCGCGCTGAGTTTTTCTTTTTCCTTCTCTATTCATCACGAGCTTGGCTTTGTCCGAGCAATTTCCAATTTCGATTCTGGCTGCGGCGGAAGATGCGGGTAAGCGGCTGGATCAATTTCTGGTTACCCACCTTCCAGAGACCAGCCGGGCGCGGGTGCAGCAACTCATCGAACAAAAGAAGGTGCTGGTCAACCAAGCCGCGGGCAAACCTTCTCTGCGTTTGCGTGGTGGGGAACGCATCGCCGTCCTGGGAGCGATACAAATAATCCCGCTACGCGCGATTGCGGAAGAGATTCCACTCGACATCGTTTTTGAAGATGACGATCTGGCGATTGTGAACAAGCCAGCCGGAATGATGGTGCATGCGGGGGCGGGCGCAACGGATGACGAGCGCAATCGTGGGACGCTGGTGAATGCGCTGTTGCATCACATGGCAAAACTATCCGGCTTAGGCGGCGGGCTGAGGCCGGGGATCGTGCATCGTCTGGATCGGGCGACCAGCGGGCTGATCGTCGTGGCAAAGAACGACGCAGCACACCGCAAATTGGCGGCGCAGTTTTCCCGGCGGCAGGTGAAGAAGACTTATATCGCGCTGGTACAGGGCTGGGTGAAGCTGGATCGGGGCACGATTGATAGCAGCATCAGCCGCGACCGCGTGCGGCGGACACGTATGACCACGCGACGAACGGGCGGGCGCGAAGCCATCACGCACTACACAGTGAAACGACGGATCGACTCGAGGTTCAGCAAGTTCACCTTGCTCGAGCTGCAAATCGACACTGGCCGGACGCACCAGATTCGGGTGCACATGGCTTCCCTGGGTCATCCAGTGGTGGGGGATACGGTTTACGGTGCGTCGCGAGAATTGCGGGCGAAGGCAGGAGGCGCGATTTCTTTGCCGCGGAACTTTTTGCATGCGATGAGTTTGCAGCTTCAGCATCCGCGCACGGGCGCGCAGCTATCGTTTGTGCAAGCGATGCCTGCGGAATTAGAGTCTTATCTGCGAGAGATTGAAGCGGGGTAAAGTCGTCGTTGGTCTTTGGTCGTTCGTCGTTGGCTCAGGACCAACGGCCAACGACGCAGGACGGGGAGTTATAATCAAGGGAAACTATGAGGGCTCGTAGCGCATTCTTTCTGGGTGGAATGGTTTTGGTGGCGGCGTTGGCTTTTGGGCAGGATACAGAGCAAAACGAGCTGCCATCGGCTCCGTCCGCCGTTCAGCAGCAAAGCAAACCGCAGGCGCCGGCTCCGCCGCCTCAAACTGCTCCTGTGCCCCAGGAACCAGCATCGCAAGCAAGTCCGCAGGAAACGCCTCAGCCGCAAACACCGCCAGCCGAGCAGCCGCCGACAGAATCTCCAAAGAGCGCATCACCAAAAGCAAATGACAAGACATCCAGCCCGAGCCCGTCAGAGGAAACTGCGGCACCCACAATTTTCCGGACGGTGAACGAGGTAAATGTAGTATTCACGGTCACTGACAAGCATGGGCGGTATGTGAAGGACCTGAAGAAAAACGACTTCAAAGTTCTCGACGATACCAGGCCGGCAGATGAGATTCGCAGTTTTCATAATGAAACCGATCTACCTTTAGAGGTCGGGCTGCTGGTCGACGCGAGCAACTCGGTACGTGACCGCTTCAAATTCGAGCAGGAGTCGGCAATCGAGTTTCTGAATCAGACCATACGTCCGCGATACGACAAAGCCCTCGTGGTCGGCTTCGACGCTACGCCGGAAGTCACACAGGACTTTACCGACAATACGGAATTACTTTCGCGGGGAGTTCGAGCTTTGCGTCCCGGTGGCGGCACCGCCCTGTATGACGCGATTTATTATGTCTGCCGGGACAAGCTCTTGAAGGCGCAACAAAGCGGGGCAGTGCGGCGTGCAATTATTCTGCTGAGCGATGGCGACGACAACCAGAGCCATGTCTCGCGCGAAGAGGCGATCGACATGGCGCAGCGTGCCGAGGTGATCGTCTATACCATCAGCACAAACATTATCGGATCGAAAAACAAAGGCGACAAAGTCCTCGAGCGAATTGCCAATGCGACAGGAGGGCGGCCATTCTTTCCCTTCCAGATCACAGATGTCGCCAACGCATTCGCGGAGATACAAGATGAACTTCGCAGCCAATATGCGTTGTCCTACAAACCGGCAGACTTAAAAGCGGATGGCCGGTACCATTCCATCGAAATCCTGGCACAGAATCATAAGAATCTCCGAGTGCGCAGCAGGCGTGGGTATTATGCTCCGGCGCAGTAGTAAACTCAGTGGCCAGTGGTCAGTTGCCAGATCTCAGTTCTCGGTTCTCAGTTTTAGGGGAAGGGTTGACAGTGGCAGTCCTCTAGCAGCAGGCTTCCCCTTTGACTGCCTGCACTCCCTCCTTCGCGATGATGGGAGTCATGACTAGCCCGGCCACCGGGTCAGCCCACCACCATCCGAGAGCGGCATTGAGTAGAAGACCAACCAGCAGAATCGCCGATAAGTACACACAAAAGTCCGTCTGTTTTGCATCGGCTTTCATGGCCGCGCTGCCGAGTTCGCTCGCTACTCTCTTTTTTGCGCGAGACAGAATCGGCATGACTACCAGCGACACGCAAGCCAGCACTATTCCGGCAAGACTATGTTGAGGAGCTTTCCTGCCAATAAGGTCGAGAACTGATTCGTAGGCCACGTACACGGCGAGTGCGATGAAGCAAACTCCAACAACTCTGATGCTCAGGCGTTCGTTCCGTTCTCGAGTCTGTTGGTTAGCGTCGACAGACATTCTCCACAGCAGCGTGGCGCCGGATGTGACTTCGATGAAGCTGTCGATACCAAAGCCGACAAGGGAGATGCTGCCGGCAATCGTACCAGCGATGACGGCCACTAAACCTTCCAGGCTGTTCCACGCAATGGTGAAATATTCCAGGCGCTTTCCGCGTTGAGCAACGGCTTGGCGGGTCGTCTCCAGTACTGTCACGCGAGAAGCATACCAAGCCGGATAGGAACGCGGCAGGAAAGCTTTACCCGGTTGCCTTCAAGATGTAACATCTATGTGTGGTCAAGTACCGCTCACTGGTCGTCTTCGCTTTGCTCGTCGTTTGGACGGCTATTCCCGCGCTTGCTTGCCTGCCATCTCAAGGAATGACGCAGGCGGAGATGGCGTGCTGCAAGAAAATGGCGGGTGATTGCCAAAAAGGTGTAGGGCAGCATCCCTGCTGCAAGACGAGCATCAACGCCACGCCGATAGTCGCGAAGGTCGAACGCAATGTTTCGCAGATTCAGCCTGACGTTCCTGCGGCGTTGCTTGAGACCGCATTCTCGTTTGGACCGGCTCTCAGTCGTGCACCTAACAGCGAGAGACTTGGTCTGCCACCGCCAGCACCACCCGGTCTTACCTCAATCCTAAGAATCTAGTCTCCGTTTCGCCAACTCACTAGCGCGACATAGGCGCAAGTCTGTTCATACGGAGAAGAAAATATGAGACGAGCATTGGTTCTGCTCGCTATCTTGGCTATGCCTTTGTATGGCATCGCCGCGGGGCACGGTCCAGTATTCGGGCTGGCAACACCTACGAACTCAAAGGGAGAATTCAGCTTCGACTTTGGCATCTTTGGCCGCAGCAGTGCGTTTGGTTCTCAAGCATCAATGCGCGGACTCGTCGGGTACGGGTTTACGCCGCACGTGACACTTTCTTTGACTCTCCCTGCGGTCATTGGCGATACGCGGCTGCCGCCGACGCGAATCCAGCCGGGCGACGATTTTGAGTCCACTCTCGCGTGGCGCTTCCATCACAACGCAACCAAGGTCGGAACTCGATTCGAGAGCACGGCCTTCGCCGGCCTGATCGTGCCGGGTGCGCAGTCAGAGTTCAAAGGCGTTGCGCACACTACAAATGCGCCGGGGAGCATGGTCGGAGTTGTGAGTGGGATGGCATCGCGAAGTCATTACTTGTGGCTCGGCAGCACGTTCACAAAGTTTTATGAGCACGGCGGTGATCGGCGGCCCAACGTACTCGACTACAGTCTGGTCTACGGCTATCGTCCATCGGCATGGCGCAAACCGCCAGATAAATGGGATTGGCGCATTTTCGGTGAGTTAGTGGGAGAGCGTTCGAATCGCTTCCTGCAAGCGAACGTGATCGTGCCAGAAACGCAAGCTCACCAGGTTTTCATTGGACCGTCAGCGCTCGGGATCTTTCGCAACTATACGGTCAGCTTCGGTGCACAGTTTCCGGTTTATCAGAATGTCGGTGCACAGTTCCCAAAAGAACGGGTACGGTTTGCGGTCAACTTTAGTTACTTACTGTTCCAACACTCGCACTAGGAGATTCTAATGAGAAGAATCGCGGTCATCGTCTGCACATTGCTACTGCTCGCGGCGTCAGCTGCGGCAGAGATCAGGTCTATCGACATCACTATTTTTGGGATGGATTGAGAAGTCTGTGCACACGCCGTGCGCGTGTCATTGAAGTCAGTCGCCGGGGTCGATTCGGTTGACGTTAGTTTGGAGAAGGGCCTTGCCGCAGTCAAAATGAAACCGGGGAACACAGCCACGCTAAAGCAACTACAAGATGCCATTACGAAGAACGGATTCACGATGAAACAGTCGAAGGCAGCCGTCGCCGGCACAATTCTGGTCGCGAATGGCAAAACGCAGTTGACGGTTTCAGGCTCAAACGATGTTCTTCAGCTGGTTCCGGAATCGCAGAGTGTGCCGAGTGCGTCATCGATGCAGGGCAAATCAGTCGTAGTAGCTGGCACCATTCCCGAAGCTCTGAAGGGCAAGTCGCCAGATTCACTCAACTATCACTCTCTAATGGAAGAACCAAACAAATGAATCCAGCACCAACTCAAAACCCGGAACGTCGTTCGGCGATGCTGAGCTACTTCTCGTTGTTTACATCTCTCAGCACGCTTTTGTGCTGTGCGCTTCCCTCGCTACTTGTGTTATTCGGCTTAGGTGCATCGGTTGCGTCGATGCTGGCCTTCACGCCGTGGCTGGTCGCGCTCTCACGCCACAAGGTGTGGACGTTTTCAATATCCGGCACCTTGATCGGTTTGAGTTTCGTAAACATGTACTATTTCGTTCCGCGCTTAAAAAATAGCAGTGATGTGTGTGATGTTGACGGCCCATCCGCGTGTCGTGACGCAAGCCGGGTGTCGAAGGTTCTGCTGTGGGTCTCGGCTGGAATTTACGCGGCCGGCTTCTTCGTGGCTTATGCTCTCGGGCCAATATTGACGAGACTGGACCAGTAGCTCTCTATTGAGGTTAACGTTTCCGATTAGTTTTCCAGAGGACGGCTAAGGCATTCGCTGCGACACGTAAAGATTGTTCTTCGCGATTAGCAGGGGCGTCAGGACGGCTGCTCCGCCCGATTGGCATTTGCTTGGAAGTCTGATCGTCTTTTGCGATACAAACCTGTGCTACCGAGGCATCGTACATTGATTGCCAGTCGACGGCATTGGAATGTGCGGCCATGCATTTCTCCAGTCTGGAACGGTTTGATTAGAAACCAGCAACCGGAGCGGCACCATACACATGAATCCCCATGTGAGAAGTGCACAGGCTGTACAGCCCGACAATTTTCGCTGCAAATTCAGGGATGTTCTTATTGGACGTTTCGTCAAAAATCCAGTGTCACAGCACAGGGTAGACAGTTGTCGCAGTCTCTACCGGAAACAGGGTATGGACTAATTTTGGTCATCCTGTAGAGTGAGTTTTAGAGAGAGTTTGGTCGCGAAACAGCTTAAGGACTTCTTCTGCCAGCGAATTCTCCAGTCACAAGCATTCTCTAATAAAAACTCACCACCAGGAGATGACATAAATGGATACTGTAAATCGTAGTTTCGGCGAACGTGAAGATCGAGTTACTTCAGCTATTGAAACGCAGACGTCGAAGATCCCGTCGTCAGGATATCTTGCGGCAGCTATTGGTTCGATGGGCGCTTCGGCCTTGCTCAAGATTCTGGGAAAAGACGAATGGGCACTCTTTGTTGGACAATGGGCCCCTGCGTTTCTGATTATGGGTGTGTACAACAAGATGGTGAAGCAGCACGGTTCCGATGTTTACAGCAAAGCGGCATAGCGTTAATTCCGAAGTTGGGGCACGCAGCCGAGGCTGCGTGCTTTCCTTTCTCTGCCTCAGAAACCGCGTGCCGTTTGAGCTTCTTATTCGCTGCAAACCTGCGTTTAACCACATCCGATTGAGCCTGGACGGCATCTATATACAATAGAGAGCACAACCGCTCTCTAAAATCCCCGAACATCGAAAGAGGAATCATGGGCCCTTTGCAGGTCACTCCTCTGTTTTCATTTGCCAGTCTGCTGTCAGGTAGCCTGCTGGCTCGGAATCCACTGAATATTCATGACCCTGAACTCAGGAAGGTGCTTCTCGACCCGCGCAGGCCCTTAGACCGGGGGAGCATCAATCGGCAGACGAGGCTGAACACGATTCTCCAGTTTTGAGCCGGACGCTGGTATGGATCGAAGATCGGCGATTCCAGGGCTGGGGGTGCTCCGAATGCGGCTGGCGATTCACGGCCTCAGATGCACTCATTGGCAAGTCTTTAGTTGAATTGATACGGAACTTCGAATTACAGCGCGAAAAGGAGTTTACCTCCCATGTTTGCGCCAACCATTCCCAAACCAAGAGCCCAAGGAAATGACAGTTCAAACTTTGGTCTGGGGCCGACCACGCTTTCCCGCGGGCAATCTTAGCTGGTAAACATTGCAGATCTTCGTATAACTCGCAGCTGGTCTTGTTCTGGAATCGGAACAAGAACAGACAGGTCACGCATTTGGCACTTTTCATGTCACGCTGAAGGTGCTGCATTTCGTTGAGAGGCTCCGCGTGACTGATGTGGGAGACGCGGAGCCTTTCGGTTTTTATCTCGACTTCGAGGCTACAGCGTCACGGCGGGCGGGAAGATCCCCTAAGAATCCGCGTTGCTGGCTGAGCCTGACATTGCGCGCGGTTAAGCCCACTTGTCAGTTCTCAGTTGGCCAGTTCTCGGTTCTCAGTTTTAGGGCTAACGCCGGCGTTGCATTGGCCTGCTCGAGCCTGGCAGCTCGGAAAGAAAAATCAGGAAGCGGCCAATGCCACTCCCTGATTGTGAGAGTAAAAAAGTTATTTACAGGTTCTGCACGTTCTCTGCCTGAAAGCCCTTCGGACCTTTCGTGACATCGAACTGCACTGCCTGGCCTTCCTGCAAGCTGCGAAAACCGCCGCTCTGGATAGCCGAGAAATGCACGAAAACGTCTTCGCCATTCTGACGGCTGATAAAGCCGTAGCCTTTGGCGTCATTAAACCATTTCACTGTTCCTTGTTCCATTGTTCTACCTATTTCTATTTGAATTTCTGCTGAGAAGAGTCGTGGGCTAGAGAGGGGGTGACGCTTAAGTGCGGAACCAGCTTTCAGAGCGTGGAATCAAAACAAGTCAGATAACCATTGGATGCGGAAAGCCTAAGGAGGATTCAGGTTTCCTCTCCAAGGTAACATGCAAGCAAAGGTACTCGGGAGCTGAGCAATTTGAACACTCTCGGGGTAAAAGACACAGGTGTGCACAATTGAACAGATTCCAGTCTCTATCAGTCGCATAATAACCCGCCATGGATCGCCAACAGCTTGAGAAACTGAGTTTAAGCGTACCTTGCCCCACGTGCGGAGCGGCACCGGGACAAGAGTGTGAGTTGAACACCGGTCAGCCTCGCACCGCTCCTCATCGTGACCGACGCCTGATTGCAGCTGACCAGGAAAAAACCAATCCTGCACGAAGGATGTATTTCGGCCAGGCACCAGATCTGCTTCGCGGGATTCTCTGAGCGGACCGCAGCGGATTAACGAGTCAGTTAATTCTAAGTTGAGAACTTTGTAAGCAGGTACTCTGGATATATGGTAAGTACTGTATCGAACAACCGATCTCCGCTGTCGCAACATCTTATCTTTTGGCGCCCCCATGCCACCAGAAAATCCAACCGACGCGCTTGATGTGCACGCCACTACCCCCGCCGAGGAACGCGGGACGCGCAGTCTCGACAATCCTGATGACAGTGCCCGTTGGTTGGCGTTGGCCGACACCGCTTTGCGCCGGGGCGCCAGCGACGAAGATGTAACCGAGACGGAAGCTCTAGCCCGAAAAGAACAAAGCGTAATCAAGCGCCGTATTCGTCGCACTGCTGAAAAAGTAAGAAGGCAGAGCAAATCCAAACAGTAAGCTCCTAAGGGAGATCGCTGTCATGGCTGGAACGTCAACGCCTGTACAGACCTCGCATGCCTTGAGCAAGCGGCTTCTGTTCGTGGATGACGAGGAAGGTATCCGGACCACTCTTCCCGAGATTTTACAGCGACGAGGCTTTGACGTCCGAGTTGCAGCCAGCGTCGCCGAAGCACTTTCTGAAATAAGAACTCACAAGTTCGATGTCCTGCTGTCCGACCTCAACATTGGTGAGGATGGCAACGGATTCACGGTCATACGGGCGATGCGAAAAGCTCACCCCAACTGCGTTGCCATTCTGCTGACCGGGTATCCTGCCTTTGACACTGCGGTGCAGGCCATTGAGGACGAAGTGGACGGTTATTTGGTGAAGCCGGCGGACATTAATTCTCTGGTCAGCACGATCGAACGCAGACTCCGCACGCGGCAGGGCCGCAGCTAGCCAGTTGCATAATCAAGCCCGGTACTTGAAAAAGCGAATCGCCAGAATCACGACTACCACCACTACTGCAATTTCAAGCCAATTTGCCGTTGTCATGCCCAAAGAATACGCCTTTGGTGAGATTACTTGCGAGGTAGTCGCCGCGCTATGCGCGATCCGCTAGGCAGCTTGGCTGGCGCGTCCGATCCACCACAGGATCTTAGCCACGATCCGCCAGTCGCTGGATGAAATCGCGATGGAGTCGTGCTCGCGATTCTCAGGAACCAAAACTTCTGTACCGTCGAAGCGCTGCAGTCTCGACACAATCAGCCCTTGATCCCTGTGGGCTGCGACCACGATTTGTCCGTAGAGCTTGCGACGGTTGTTTTGAGATTTGTCCACTGCGATGATGTAGCCATCATGGAGCAGCGGCATCATCGATCGGCCGCGGACTCTGAGGCAACTGGTATAGGCGGGATTGGGACACCAAGAACTGGGAGCAGCCAGCACCGTTTCCGGCCGCGTCTGATCCAGACTTTCTTCGGGATCGCCCTTCCCGCCGTGAGTTGCGGCTACTACTGGTAAGACTGGTATCGCTACCAGGTGACTTCCCTTCTTGCGCGGCGTGTGCGCGCCAGCCTGCACGATTTGCAGATTGGGCAAGCGTTCTTCTCGTAACCGCGAACGTACAGCGGGCAGCACACGCATCAGGTCGCCGCTATGCAATCCGGCTCGCCCCCAGAAATACCAGCACTCCGGATCCCCGGTAATGTTACCCAGCTGGATATAAATGTTGGCCGGCGGTTCCTGTACTCCCCGCTCCCAGCGGGAGACCGCCATGGCCGAGGAATTGAGCTGCTTGCCCAGCTCGGACTGGTTCACGCCCATACGGCGGCGAAGAGCAATGATGCGGGCGGCCCATTCGACATTTCTTTTGTTACGACTTTCCTGACGCATACAGAGGCCAAGCTTGGCTGATCGTTTCCAGATCGCGCAGCGAATCCAAGGCTTCCAAGAGCGGTTGGTGGTCGGATTGAAATCCGTTTGAACGTTTTATTTCACCTGCAATCTCTCTTTGTGCGTCCCCAATGCGCCGAGGCAGGTTGTCAGCACTCAGTTCTTGCAATGCCGCGCTGTAGAGTACTTGCCAAGGTTGGGGATTTCCGTCTTGACCATCGGTTGCCATAGGACCCCGCTTTCAGGACCAGTAACGAAATGGTTATAACACTAATGCTAGTCCACTGCCACAAGGCAATCAAGGTATTTGGGATCGGTGTGTCAGTGGTCAGTGGCCGGTGGTCAGTTGTTTCTAGTTTCTAGTGTCTAGTTTCTGATTTTCTGGCCACTGGCCACTGACCACTCGGGGTCACGATCTAAGGTCTCAGTACCCAGATCTCGGTTCTCGGGTCGTGCTGGCTTGCCGCGGCCATTGTCATCATTTCGGGTTTATACTTCAGCGCCGAACTGGAGGACGATTCGTGGCGGGATATTCCGGCACTCCGTTACCCAAGAAACTGGGGATAAAGCCACACCTTCGTGTGGCTCTGGTTGATCTGCCGTCCGAGGTGAGCGCTGAACTGAAGGAAGCACTAGCGGGCTGCCGGAAGGGAGAAGAGCCCTTGGATTTTGCTCTGGTATGTGTCAAGAAACAAGCTGAGCTGAAGAAGCATTTCGCGCATTTAAGGAAACAGTTGGCGCCAGCGGGCATGTTGTGGGTCAGTTGGCCAAAGAAGAGTTCAGGAGTAGCAAGTGATCTCGACGAGAATGCGGTACGACAGATTGGTCTCAAGGCCGGGCTCGTCGATGTAAAAGTGTGCGCGGTGAGCGAGGTTTGGTCAGGGTTGAAATTCGTGATCCGGTTAAAGGATCGTTAGGGCAAGTGGTCAGTGGTCAGTGGTCAGTCAGTAGTTTCTAGTGTCTGGTTTCTAGTTTCTGATTTCTGGCAACTGACCACTGGCCACTGACCACTGCGTTCAAGGTCGCCGCGCTGGAGCCGGCCCGGGAGGGAGTATCTCGGGTTCTCCGGGAGGAATTTGCTGGCGGGTGGCGAAGAAGACTGCGGCTGTCCAGGTAGGAAACAAATCGAGACCGGGGACAAGTTCAGCAGCAAAAGTCGGCAGAAAGGCCCAATGCCATCCCAGCAGGCGGAGGAGAGTTCCGGCGACAACCAAGTCCAGCAGGGTGTCGGCAGGTGAAAAACCTCCAGGAGCAAAAAGTGGGAGAGCGATGATCTGAATGGCGTCCGCCGTCAAAGCGACCAGCCAAGCCAGGCGTTGCTCAGGGGACTTGATCGATTTGAGGAAGTCGAACGCTCGCATGATGTCTCCTGACAGGATACAACGGTCGAAGTATCCAAGTGAACCTCACCGGCAGCGATGAGAGCATTCGGAGGCAGAGAACGATGGACTTGGATTTTCCCGCATTTGATCTTACTGGCCAAGTGGCACTGGTGACCGGCGCCGCCCGTGGTTTAGGCGAAGCCATTTCACTGGCCTTGGCGCATGCCGGCGCGGACGTGGCATTGGGGCTGCGCAATGTGAAGGCGCAAGGAAGCGTGGCCGCCCGGATCGAAGCCATGGGCCGGAGGACTCTACCGTTGCAGATGGATGTGGGACGGCTGGATCAAATATTCCAGGCGGTGGAAGATACGGTCAAAACCTTCGGACGTGTGGACATCCTGGTGAACAATGCGGGCCTGGCGCCGGAGAACCTGGCGGAGAACGTGCGCGAACAGGATTTTGATCTCACGCTTGCGGTGAATCTGAAGGGAACATTTTTTGCCAGCCAAGCGGCGGGGCGAGTGATGATGGGGCAGAAGAGCGGACGCATTATCAACATGAGTTCACAGGCGGGATTCGCCGCGCTGCCGACCGAGTCGGTTTATTGCATGACCAAGGCCGCGATTGCCCATCTGACGAAATGCCTGGCGGTGGAGTGGGGCAAGTACAACATTACGGTGAACGCGGTGGCGCCTACATTTATCCGTACTCCAGGAACGGAGGAGTGTCTGGCAAATCCGGATTTCCGGGCGGACGTGATTGAGCGCATTGCGGCATTGCACCGCATTGGCGAGCCGATGGATGTGGCCGGAGCGGTTGTGTTCCTTGCCTCCGGTGCAGCCTCGCTGATTACCGGCCATACGATTCTGATCGATGGGGGCTGGACGGCGCGGTAGCCTATTTGTCTGCTGCAGGGTTCCGCGGTAGTCCGTACCGACGCTGGCCTTTGGTGACGCTGTCATCCGACCCAACCGAAGGTATCCTAAATTGGCGTCTTTTCTCGCCAATAAGCCATGGAATGTCCACGTTGTCACCGGAAAACGAGCCAGCTCTCAAAGAATTGCGGATCTTGCGGTCTGCTTATTCCGCCGGCGCAATATCTGTTGGAAGAGTCCGGGGTGGTCGATTCCGAGAGTGGCGCCGTAACTAAGGACCTGACCGTGGCCCGAGAAACCGGGCAAGATCCTGACTCCTACCGCATGGCATCGCTGGGCGACCGGTTTATCGCGTTTGTGCTCGATACCCTGGCCCTTTTTGGTGTGTTTACCATTGTCGATGCGTGGGTATTCATGCGTTGGGGCACAGTGGAGGGGACCGAATTGAAGCTAACCAGCGCCTCGCTTCTGATAGCCGGAATATTGAATGCCGTAATCCTTTTTACGTATGGCTGGCTGCTCGAAACAGGCTTTGGGGCAACGCTAGGAAAGGCCATGGTGGGGATCCGAGTGGTCAGAACTACACATCGCAACCCGCTGGCTGCTTTGGCCATCCGGAACGCGATGCGGATTGTGGATGGACTTGGCTTTTACCTGGTCGGAGTACTGGTGGCGAGTTGTTCGAATCTTCGCCAACGTCTGGGAGATATTTGCGCGGATACCGCGGTAGTTGAAGAGGAATTTGGGTATCCAGTGAAGATCCTTGCCATGGTCCTGTGGGTCGGGACGTTGGCGGGTGCGGGGTGGGCGGTTCCGCGCATCTGCTCGGAAAACAATATGGTTCAGCACAAGTATTTGAACCATGTGTGGGTGCAGGTGGGTAGCGCGGGAAACTCTGCGTATTTTAGAGTCGCCGGGCTCAGGATTGACGTTCAGACGGGCGCGATGGAGTAAGCTTCGGTCACTACAACACGGCGCTCAGCCATGAATTTACGAACGTACACACTAACACTGCCAGATTTACCATTCGAAAATTCATATTTTTCTCAATACTGATCCCGTCTTCCTTAAGTCCAAAAATTGCTTGTTCTTGACGACACTGCCGCTCTGCGTACCCAGCGCTGAAGCGCTGGGCTAAGTTATTTCGTCCCTCCGGGACGAAGGCAGATATTTCATCGGTGCGGCAGGAAAGGAAATCACGGCTTCGTGATTCCCATGTTTTCGAGGCCGAGTGAACTCATCGTCAGTTCGGGTTCTGTCTAGCGACGGCGACGGAACCGATAGGATTTTTGGTGGAGAATATTGTCTGGCTGAGGAGATCTCCATTGCTGGAGATTGGCCATGAGGAAACCCCGGGTTTGCCGTTAAGATAATCCCAACCGATGTAGCCGGTGAAGACGTAGGCTCCGCTATGATCTTCTACCCAGGCATTGACGTAATCCGGGTCAGTCGCGCTAAAGAAAGCCGAAGGGGTTAAGTCGCCTGTGCCTGGCGTTATGTCGTAGGCCACTATTCCATTGCTCAAACCTACCTGCCAACTCCAGATGAATCTGGTTTGGGTGTCCGCCAAGACCTTCCATGGTTGCCAGTCGTGGGTGATAACAGGAGAACTGGGCAATTCAGTAAGCACACCCGTGCCGTAGTTAATGCTGAAACTCACAATTGCACCGTCTTGACCGTTGCCGCTATTGTCTTTGCCCCCGGCGTACAAGTAGCCGCCAGTTGAGCACAAAATTGATTGATACATCTTGGCCAGAGAATCAGAGGGAAACGGGCTTCCAGGAAGCGCGGTCAGGAAGCCAGTGTTGGGGTTGATACGCCAGCCGTCCACTCCCGCGGCATCGATGTCGTATAGATATTGACCGGAGAAGTCGAATGCAAAACTGTCCAAAGTTGTGGAAACCACGAAGCCCGTGGAAGTGAGGGCACCGGAGGAACGATTGATTCGATACGAAGTAAGGTTGCCGGGAATGAAATCTCGGCTGTATCTAGCGAACAGAAAGTTGCCGCTAGGGTCAATGCCGATCCATGGTGGGATGATGTTATTGGAGTCGTTCAAAGGGAAAGGCGAGCCCTGCATGGGAATCAAATTGCCATTGGACTGGTTGATTTGATATCCGTAGATTCCTTCCACGGTTGAGGCATAGACGAACCAACCACCGGGGTCGACCGCCAACGTACCTGGGCCGGAACCGGCAGCGAATTCAGGCAGCGCGTTTTGTCCATTGGGATTCTTCAAAAATCCATTCGACGCAATTTTGAACTGGTAGATATCCGACGGTGCGTTCGGCGGTGCGTTTACAGCGTAAAGATAGGCGTCCGGAGTAGTAGTGACAGGTTGGCTGAATTGCGATTTATAGACATGGCCGCAGTTATCCCAAGCCTGGACGGTCAGCTTGTACGTACCAGGAACCAATGTCAGGTAGGTGTCCAACTGGTTGGAATTGACGGTGTATGGACTGACACTGTCTGCGGTGTAAATGCGTATGGCATTGATACCGGTGACGCACGCCGAGTTCTGGGCAGAAGCGGCGATGTGCACAGGATGCGATGAACTGGCGGTGTTGGGCAGAAAAACGCTGACGCCCGCGGTCGAGGTCACGGTCAGGGTTATGGGAGTCTTGCTGACGCCGCCGCAGTTATCCCAAGCCTGAACCACAGTGTTGTAGGTTCCTGGAGCGAGCTTAATGAAAGTTTCGAGGTGCGCTCCATTCACCGTGTAAGCTGAGACGTGGTCGGCGGTGTAAATGCGCATGGCGGCGATGCCTTTAGTGCAAGCTGAACTGGTCGCATACGCTTCGTAGAATACCGGCGAACCGGCGGAAGCCCCGGCCTTGGGAGCGATTACGGTGACGGTTGGTGCTGCGTAAGACGAAATTGCAAAAAATGCGGTGGCCCCCAAAAAGGCCAGTGCTCTTAACAAGTGGCGGACAACAGACGTGCGCTCAACTGTAGACATTTTCCGACCTCAGCCCATTTCCCAAGCAGGGCGCTGGATGTAGCTCCAAGGATGTAGTCGAGGGGCGGGTACTCACAATACGGTGGGAACCTCGGAAGGCGGAGGAGAACCACGTAGCTGACCTTACCGGCGGCGGCGCCTGTATCGGCCTAAATGCCAAGTCTGGTGGGGGTTAGACGCTAATGAGGCTTGCCCAGAGCGTAATAGCCTGTCCGAGCCTGGATCTTGTAATCCTTCTTAGCGCGGATCTCGACTTTGCGGAAAGTGCCGTCACGAGCCGGGTTGGTGGGGGTATAGCCGACGTTGTATTGGCTGCGCAATTCGACGGCAATCTGATCGAAGGCCTCTTTCAGCTTGTCGAATTTGTTTCCTACGTTGATCACGCGGCCGCCAGTTTCTTCGGCTAGCTTCTTCATTTCGCGATCACCTGAGTAGCCACCAAAACCGTAAAATCCGCGATCGGCAATCAGGAGAACGTAGCAGATACTGTCGGCCTTCTGGGCTGCTTCAATGGCGTTTTTGATATTGAGCTGGCTGCCAAAATCTTCGCCATCAGTCAGGATAATCATGGCTTTGCGTCCCACCTCGTGGGCCAGTTCGTCATGGGAGGCGAGGTAGATGGCGTCGTATAAAAGCGTTCCGCGTTGATTGCCGGCAGTGGGTACCGGGCCACCTCCCAGGCCTGGAATGGAGCTGGCGACCCCGCCTCCGGTATTAATTCGAGCCTTGTCGAGGGCGCTCTTCAGCTTGGGGACGGAATTGGTGAAGTCTTGAAGAAGGTCCACATTCACATCAAAGCTAAGCACAAATGCCAGGTCTTTGGAGCGCAGGATTTCATTCAGAAAGGCGCCGCCAACTTCTTTTTCCATGGGCAGCACGCGTTCCTGGCTGCCACTGGCGTCGATGAGGATACCGAGGGTAAGCGGCAGATTCGATTCGGCGGTGAAATATTTTATAGTCTGCGGCTTTGCGTCCTCAGAAACCTGGAAGTCATCCTTGGTCAGATTGGGAATCAGCCCGCCTTTTTTGTCTTTGACATTGAAAAACAGTTGCACCACGTCCACGTTTACCTTGAGGGTGGACATTGCGTCATCGCGAGTCTGGGATTGATCCGGAGCGGCCTGGTCTTGACCAGCAAGCGTGGGAAGTTGTTGCGCGCCGGCAAGAAGCGTCGTTCCGGCTAGGAACCCTAGACACAGCAGCCGGTTGACAGACGGAAAGGGAAAGAGTCTGGGCATGAAGGTAATCTCTGGCTCTTTTTGTTAGTCTATTCCTTACTGCTTAGATGCACCAAATTGGAAAATCTCGGCATCCCATTACCAATCAGTTTGCCGTTAGGCAGAGAGGCTAGGCGCGTGTCTCTAGTGATCTCCAGGCAGGGCATGACGGTTTGCCTGATTACGTTGCTTTTCTGCCTGATCTCGGTCGGGGCTGAGGGGCAACAACCGGACCAACCGAAGCAAGATATACCGGACGCGCCTTCGGCTAGCCGGCCGCCACAACCGTTTCCAACTACTCCGCCCGCGGTTCAGCCTGAGGCTCCGCCTCCGAATGAAGAGCCACCCGGTGGCACTAATCCGGCAACGCCATCTTCTCGCGACACGGATACGCAGAGACCGCCTGAGCCTGCGCCGCTGGCGACTACTGTTCCTCCCAGATCGCCGGAGCGGACGGGCGCGCAGGACGAGCTGTACAAAATCGTGTCCAATGTGAATCAGGTAGTGGTGCCCGTAATGGTCAAGGACGACTCGGGTCACTTAATTAATGGATTGCTTCCCAAGGATTTCTCGGTCTTTGAAGATGGGGTAAAGCAGAAGCTGAACTTTTTCAGCAGCGATCCATTGCCGCTCTCGGCGGGCGTGATCTTCGATCTGGGAATGCCTGACGCGGCGGTACAAAAGGTGAACCAGACCTTTGCTGCTCTGGAAGGTGCATTCAGCCAGTTTGACGAGGTCTCGGTTTACACCTACAGCAGTACCACATCCAAAGCCAAGGATTTTTCCGCCGCCGGACAGAAATTAACCGCAGTGCTGAATGAATTGAAAACCAAACGAGGCCATAATAGTGGGCCTCCGGTACTGGGAGGACCACTGGGATCTCAAGGGCCGGTGGTAAATGGCCGGCCCATCGATCCCAACGCGCCTATAGTTATCACTCCCCCGCGAGAAGCTCACGTGCTCAATGACGCCATCGTGATGGCAGCGATGGACCTGAGCAAGCGCCAGCCTACTCGCCGGAAAGTTATTTTTATTATCAGCGATGGCCGCGAATACGGCAGTGATGCCAGCTATAGCGATACGCTCAAAATTCTGCTCTCGCACGGAATTCAGGTATACGGCGTGGGAGTGGAAGGAGCCGCCATCCCGGGATACAACAAACTGCAAAAGTTGCATGTACCCGGTTTCGGCTACGCCGATATTCTTGGCAAGTACGCTAACGCTACGGGCGGGGAAATTTTTACCGAGTTCTCGCGTAACGCCATCGAGAGCGCGTACGCCCGCGCCCTGGGCGATGCCCGTAACCAGTACACGCTTGGCTACATTACCCGTTTGACTCCCAGCAG
>DATHJP010000231.1:0-4128 GCA_035489695.1 Terriglobales bacterium | reverse complement strand
ATGGGCACAGACAGGAAAGCGTTGGTCCTGGAAGCCAGGAATGCCTGACGAGCGAGAATCGCGGCATTGGCTGGTGGACTGCCGGCGAGCGTTCCTTGGATTACTTTCTTATTGTTGGGCCAAATTATCCCCCACACGTTAAACAGCATGATGAAACCGAATCCCCCACCAATACCAATAGACAAGACGTGATTATCGTCCTGACCAACTGGCGTGAAGTGCAAAAATAGCCAGGCAGCTAGCACCACAACGATGGTGACGGCTGCGCCGACAACGTAGCCGCTGGGGGTACGGGAAATCACGAAGTACAAAATTCCCCAGCTAGCAATCCAGATAAGCAAGAACAGGCCAATTGTGCTGAGGGGACTAACGCCCATGCGCTGGGCATCGGCTGCGACATAGATCTGGGCCCAATACCAAAAGCCCACGAAGACGGTCAGCAGTGCGCTCCAGCGAAACAGCTGCAGCGTCGGAAGAGTCATATACTGAAACACCTTGGGCTTGGCGGCGGCATCCACTTGCTTCATGAAGGGAACGTTGACCAGGTTGAAAAAGTAGAGCAGGCCGATCCAGGTAATTCCCGCCAGCAAGTGGACCCAACGTAAAAGAATGGCTAGTGCTTCGGTACCGGTGTGAGTGGGCATCACCCAGGAAGCGGGCAAAGCTAACAGATTGTGCATTGAATCCTCCGCTATGACTTCGCAACGTGAGACGGCAAAGTACTGCGGGGCCCCCGGCGCCTTCGGAATTAGGTGCGCGGAATAGGATCAGGAAAGCGTTGGCCTGCGGGAAATCCAGGAATCGTAAGACAGTCTTCCTCTTTTTGGTGCTGCTTCCCGAAGGCGGAAGAATGTTTGCATTTTGAGTGCGTTATGTCAACCGGAAGTGGCAGAGCAGGCTAAGCTTGAAAAGTGGTGGGTAACGCCGTATTGTACGGATGTCGCCCGTTCGTCCTTGCGTTATACAGTGGGAGCGCAGGATCTCGGGTTTTCCCCCCGCCCCAAGGCCCGGCGAAGCCGAGGAGCAGATGGTAGTTTTGGAGTCTAGCAGTAGAGGAGATCGGCTATGGAAAACAAGCCGGCGCAGAACATCCAGGATTCATTCCTCAACACAGCCCGCAAAGAAAAGATCAACATCACCATTTATTTGTTGAGCGGCGTCAAGTTGACTGGGCGTATACGCTCGTTCGACAAATATTCGGTGGTTCTGGAAACCAATAATCAGGAGCAGTTGATCTTCAAGCATGCGATCTCCACGGTGGCGATGGGAAGAACCCATGGACACGCGGAGCGGCCGACGGCGATCTCGGGTCCTACGGCGACTAGCACCTCGTCCGCGAGCAACGAGCCGACCCCAATGCCCAGCGCATCGGGCACGGAAGGATAAGGCACCCGAGTTTTGCGTAGTTCACCGTCCAGAATTCCCCGCAAGACAAAGAGCGCACGACGCCCATCAGCAGCGGCGGCGGCGGGGAATGGGGCGCATAAAGAGCGCGCGTTCCTGGTGGGCATTGACTATCGCAGGCGATCCCACAAGCCGATACGGTCCAAGAACGCCAGGGTTTCCCTGACCGATGGAGCGCAGGCAGCTCGCGATAGCGCCAATAGTGTGCCTGGGACATCGAACGCTCCCAGCATCCCCCAATTCAGTGCTGAAGAATCTTTGGATGAGCTGCGTGCGCTGGCCACTAGCGCAGGTGCGGAGATTGCCGGCGAATTTCTGCAGCATCGCGACCGGCCCGACCCCGCAACTTTGATCGGCAAGGGAAAACTGGAAGAGATTGCGGGCGCGGCGGCATCGGTCTCCGCCGATCTTTTATTATTCGATCACGATCTGACGGCTTCCCAGCAACGCAACATCGAGAAAGTTGTGAACACTAGGGTGCTGGACCGCACTCAACTCATCCTCGACATTTTTGCCACCCACGCTCGTACGCGGGAAGGCCAGTTGCAGGTGGAGTTGGCGCAACTGGAGTACCTGTTGCCCCGTCTGGGAGGGCGCGGCGTGGAGATGTCACAGCTGGGCGGAGGTATTGGGACGCGCGGTCCGGGTGAAACCCAGCTTGAGACCGACCGGCGGAAAATTTACCGCCGCGTTCGTCACGTGCAGCAGCAGTTGGAAAACGTGCGCCGCATTCGTGCGCAACAGCGCCAGCGTCGAGAGTCGGTGCCCGTAGCCACGGTTGCGCTGGTAGGTTACACCAATGCCGGCAAATCCACGTTGTTTAACGCATTGACCCAGGCATCTGTGTTCGAATCGCCAAAAATGTTTGCCACTCTGGATCCGACCATCCGCGGCGTAGTACTGCCGTCCCGCCGCAAAGTGCTGCTCTCGGACACGGTCGGCTTCATCCGTAACTTGCCGCACACCCTGGTGTCGGCGTTTCGCGCGACTCTCGAAGAAGTGCAGCGTGCAACTCTGATCCTGCAAGTTTCCGATGCCAGCAGCCCGTTGTCGGTTGAGCAAGATGCGCAGGTCGAAAAGGTATTGAAGGAGTTGGAAGCGGAGGGTAAGCCGCGTCTACATGTAATGAATAAGATCGATCTCCTTCCTCCAAGACAGCGCGAGTCTTTGCGCGACGATGCCACAATGGTACAGGTGTCGGCTGCCAAGGGAACTGGGATGTCGACGTTGCTGGAACGGATCGATCAGATGCTGCAAGGCGATCCGGTGAGCCGTGTGCGCTTGCAGGTGCCACAGAAGGAAGGGAAGCTGCTGGCGATGCTGGAGGCTCGCTCGCGGATTTATTCGCGTCGCTACAAGGATGGGCTGGTGCTGTTAGAGGCGGAAGCCCCGGAGTCCGTGGTGAGGGAGGTCCGGGAATACGTTGTTCCCGGGAACCTGCCAGTACAAAATTAAAATGGGCCGGCAACCAAGGAGCGGTGACATTCCTTGGCTATCGGCCCACTCGATCCTGAATTGGATCGGAGGTGATACATCCATGCTAGACCTGTCACGCCAGATGTCAAGCAATCTTTCCGATATTTTCGAGGAAAACCGAGGCCTGCGAAAAGATCTGTCCGAGAGCCTAAAATAGCGCTCAAATTCACCGAGTCGCGTTGACACTACCTCAGTAGAATGTTAGCTTTAAGGGTTTTAAAGCCTTCTTACTTCGAGACTTTACCAGCACACAATGGACGAGATCTTAGGACAACTAGGCGGATTACTGCTCGGGTCCGTGCCGACCGTCATTTTCATGGTTTTGCTGTATGGACTTTACACCGTGATGGTCCACAAGCCCTTGGTCAAAGTCCTGGCTGAACGCCATAGCCGGACTGAGGGCGCGGTAGAAAGGGCGCGGGCTGATATTGCCGCGGCGGAGGCGCGGACCGCGGAATACGAGCAGCGCCTGCGCGAAGCTCGGGCGGCCCTATTCAAACATCAGGAAGCTAGACGTCAGAAAGCGCTCCAGGCGCGGGCTGGTGTCGTCGCTCAAGCTCGAGCCCGGGCCCACGCGCAGGTTGAGAACGCCAGGGCGGAAATCGAGAAAGATAAACTTGCGGCGCAAGCCGGCCTGAAGGCGGAGAGTGGACGGTTGGCCAGTGAAATTATTCGGATCGTGCTTCGTCCCGCCACGGCACAGGCTCCGGCAGGTGGCCAATGACACGAAATTTGAGGCATGGTCGAGGGGTCGATTGTTCATCGCATGTAGTCTTGTACCTGTTAGCTTCCCTGCTGTTTTTTTCGCTGGCGAACGCCGCAGCACAAGAGCATGGCGCGAGTCCTAAGGCCGCGAGTTCGTCTGCGAAATCTCAGCCACAACACTCCGGCGCTGAATCTGGCCAGCAGGGCGGCACTAGCGCGGAATTAGCCAAGGAGTCCCGAGAGGCGGCGGGCGAGGACGAAACGGCGGAGTTCAAGCGCTCACCGTCGGTCAAATTTCTGGCAAAAATAACAGGCATGAGCCTGGAGCACGCTTATTGGCTGGGTGTGCTGGTGAACTTCGCGGTCGTAGCCGGCGTCATCTTCTGGTTTGCAAAGAAAAACTTGCCTGCCATGTTTCGCAGCCGCACGGCTTCGATCCAGAACGCGCTGGAGGAGGCCCGCAAGACGAGCGAGGAGGCAAAGCGCCGGCTATCGAATATTGAGGCACGACTTTCGAAGCTCGATGTGGAAATCGGAGAAATG
>DATHJP010000230.1:0-4328 GCA_035489695.1 Terriglobales bacterium | reverse complement strand
ATGAACCATCCTACGCACTTCGTCAGCGCGCTATTCGTTTGATTGCCCATTACCTTTTTATTGCTACTGATCAGCACAATAAAAATTAAGACCACCGGCGCGATTAACGCGTTCCCTACGGCTGAGTAGATAAGAGCTTTGATGGGATTGATCTTTGTAAACTCGAGCGCGAGACCAAGGGTCATCGACACCATAATGACGCCGTAAAAGGGATACGCCTGGTGTAACTTACGATCCAGCCCTGTATTCCATTTGAAACTTTCCGATATTGCATAGGACGCGGACCCTGCCAACACAGGAATAGCCAGCAAGCCGGTCCCGAGAATCCCCAAGGCGAAGAGTAGAAAAGCCTTTTCCCCCACCAATGGCCGCAGCGCCGCAGCCGCATCTGCCGCCGTGGAAATGTTCGTCACGCCATTCAGGAACAAGGTGCCGGCGCATACGGCAATAATAAAAAACATCACCGCGTTCGACAACAGCATTCCCGACCACACATCTATTCGCATATGCTTAATTTCTTTTTCAAAGGTCTTCGTCTTTGCGGGCGCCGGTGCTTTGGCTTGTAATAATTTCTCTTCAACCTCTTGAGAGGCTTGCCAGAAAAAGAGATATGGGGAAATCGTGGTGCCCAATACTGCCGTGATGAGGAAAATCTGCTCCTTGGAAATTGTCAGTGTTGGGACCACTGCATGATACAGCACTTGCGCCCAGTCCAGGTGGATCGTGAAGGCCGTGAAAATATAGGAAAGCAATACAAAGGTCAGGAGCTTGAGATATTTGGCGTATCGTTGGTAGGACATAAAGATTTGCAAACCCAAGCTGAACACCGTGAATCCAATAACCAGCAGACTGAAGCTCGCTTTGGGGACGACAAGTTGAGTCGCTTGAGCCATCGCTCCCAGGTCTGCACCGATGTTGAACGCATTCGCCATGAACAATAGCGCGGTGCATGTGTACAGTGCCCATTTGGGATAATATTCCCTGATGTTGGCGGCAAGCCCGCGGCCCGTTACAAGAGCGATTCTTGCGCACATCTCCTGCACTACCGACATCAATGGGTATGTAAAGCCGGCAACCCAGAGCATTTGGAATCCATATTGCGCGCCCGCTTGCGAGTAGGTCGCAATTCCCGAGGGATCGTCGTCGGCGGCGCCGGTCGTGAGGCCTGG
This sequence comes from Terriglobales bacterium, assembly GCA_035489695.1. Taxonomy (GTDB): domain Bacteria; phylum Acidobacteriota; class Terriglobia; order Terriglobales; family Acidobacteriaceae; genus 40CM-3-55-5. The sequence goes on along the minus strand of DATHJP010000230.1, from coordinate 3,159 downwards.
TCCTAAGATGTTCCAGAACTCCTGAGCCTTCTTGACATGTTTATGGTTGGTAAGCTTTTTACAGATTCCATTCGACGTCGTGACAGTCTTGTCCAAGAGTATCGCCGGCGCTTTGAAGATATTTTTTAGTAATTTTTCAATCATGTCAGTAAGGAAAAAACGCTATGATTCTGATTTTCACTAGAGACACGCCTTACCAGAAGAAGCGCAGGGAATCAATGTGTTCCTCTCCATTAACCAACTGCGGAGTCTAGCAAGGTTTCAATGGTGACCGAAATGGAGGCTGGTATAGCTTACAAATGGATATCTCACAGCGGCCCAGTTCCCAATTTTCGTAACACCAGCCACGACGCAGGCAGATTTCTATTCATGGAGAAAGCCTGAGCATTCTGGAGGGGAACCAGTAGCACCTTGTCGGTGGGCATCAGGATGATGAACTGACCAGATGTTCGACGAAGTTAAGTACAGTGCAGCTACGGCAAGCAGGCTCAACATAAGAACGAGTCCGAACCAAGCAGAAGCTAAAGCCTAGGCGGAGCAGGTGTACCTTTTCCACACGATCAGGATAGCGACGCCGGATCCGAGCAGCAGCCAGGTCGAAGGCTCAGGGACCGCCTCGATATCAGATTGCACAAGGACGTTGAACAAGGGCGTTATCCTGTTTACGCCGTCACTGTCAAGAAAAAGCGCTGAAATGTCTTGCAACCCGCCAGTCTCCTGGACTTGGGCGGCTGGTCCCACAAGCTCCAGCAGTATCACAGGGAGTTTACTCTCCGTATCTGAGAAAAAATTTAGTGTCCAAGTCTGCACCCCGGCTGGTGTCGCGACAGCGGATAGCACAATGAAGTCACTTGCCGTGCCATCCGGTTCAAGCAACGTGACGGCCGTATTGAAAGTGGCATTGTGTACTCCCGAGCGAACGCCAATAAGAGAGCTGAACGGGCTCGCCGTCTCGCCGGTTTCGGCAATGGATTGGTCCAGCGGGTTAAAGCACCCTACCCCTGCCTGCCCGGGGACGCACGGACTTGCCCCGAACTGAGGGACTGTACGTTCGGGGATCGGCGAGATTACAATCCGATCCGAATTCGTAACCACCTGAGCTCCAGAGTAAGACGCCACGAGGAAAAAACTACTAGCAACGAAGGCACCCAGGGAAGCAGTAGATGTTCGCATTTTTCCCTCCTTTACCGGAGCCTTCCACGTGAAACTAAGTCTTGCCTCTCCGCTAGGAAACGCCCCCAATCCCGCAAGGCTCGAACCGAGCAGCAGCCCGGGTGGATGGTTGAGGAACGCGCTTGGCCCCGGCAATTCAGAGAAGCAAAGTGTATGCCTCAGTGTAAGTACTTGGTCTTTCAGACAGCGCCACAACTGATATCTCCTGGGGCGTAAGTTTTCCTGACACTTTTGAGAGGACCGAAATGGGGGGATTGTCGGCATCTCCTAAATTCTATGTAATTTCATGGCTTCTGGAGCATCGCAGAGAAATTGGGAGTTGCCAATTTTTCTGTCAGTTGAGACATCACGCCGTCATAGGTCCGCAGCAGCACCGCGCCACCGTCGAGGTGCAAAGGGTCTATCCGAACACTGAGCAGAACAGAATTCGTCCACCGTCTCAATTCTTGGCGGGAACGCCGACACCCAATAGAGTGAGGATCCCAATCACGGCAAAGATCAAAGCCGCGGCATACCGGACATAGCGAATCGGGAGCTTTTCGGCAAACACATTGCCGAGCACCACGGCCGGGACATCGGCGATCAACATACCGATAGTAGTCCCACTCACCACGGCCACAACATTTCCGAAATGTGCCGCCAGCGCCGCGGTGGCGATCTGTGTCTTGTCGCCAATCTCGACCAAAAAGAACGACACGAACGCAGTCACGAACGCCCCGTAGCGATCGCTTCTTCGCTCCTTTTCTGTAAAACGGTCCGGGACGAGGGCCCACATGGCGACGGCGAGGAAGATCAGCCCAACGCTCCATCGCAGGACATTTTCGTCCAGAGACCGGGCCAGCCACGAGCCCAGGAGCCCGGCAATCGTGTGATTCAGCAGCGTGGCTAGAGCAATTCCACAAATAATGGGAAGCGGTTTGCGAAATCTCGCGGCCAGCACAAACGCGAGGAGTTGAGTCTTATCACCCAGCTCAGCGAGAGCAACGGTCGCGATCGAGATGAGAAAGGCGCTCAGGTTAATCCTTTTTGGCGATAGCGCCGTCAGGAAACCTATTGACTCTATTCTGGTGGAATCACTTCAACGCCTGGACTCACGGCTCCTGAACACTCCGTCTCTGGATCGCTGCCCGGAGCCGATCAAAGTGATCGGTCAGTTCCCTCTCTATCGCATAACGGATCAGCCACCTTGGCGCCCAACCTTTCGGTTGAACGGTCATTTGAAGTTCCGCTATGGTCTCGCGACCCTTCGCTAACGGCATCAGACGCCACAGCCGCCGGAAAAGGTTTAGGTCCCCACTGATCAGTTCCGCTTCAATTTGTTGCGGTGCACTAACCCGCGTTCGAATGATGACATGCAAGGTCCCGGGCAGCATCACTCGAGGCACGTACATCTCGGTCACCACTCCTTCGGGCTCATCTCTGATAGCGGCGATGGTCATGCCTTTCGCAAACAGCGCGGGCCATTGCGCATAATCCGTCAGCACGACAAAAACCGTTTCAGGGCTGGCGGGTAATTCTAAGGTGGCATGCACATGAGCCACAAGCTGAGCATCAACAATAACATCCAAAGACTGAATATCCCCTGTTGCCGAAGAGACAGACCGCGCGAATAGCGGGGCCATGAGTAGCCCGCAGAGCAGAAGACGGAGGATCTGAAGCGGAGCCGGAGCGCCAATACAACGTCGGGGTTTGAGCGTAAAAAAGCACGAGGACGGTGACTCAGAGAGGGCCAATTACGAATTCTCCCACCTTGACTAAGATAAGAACGAGGTATACCGTCCCTTTACCCAAACCGCCTCACGATTCCGGATAAGTTCTCCATGCGATTATATTCCGTCCTTTACCGATATGGCGTCGCAATCGCCGCCACATACATTGCGCTGCTTTTGACGCACCAAATTCCGCCGCTCAATACTCGCTTCATCTTTATATTGCCTTTTGCCGCGGTCGTGTTCAGCGCATGGTTTGGCGGAATGGGACCCGGAA
>DATHJP010000229.1:0-3804 GCA_035489695.1 Terriglobales bacterium | reverse complement strand
AAGAGCATGGGACCAATGCGATGTATCTTTTAGAGACGGATGTAGACAAGAAGACGACCGAGATTAAAGTATTCTCTGCGGAAAATTTGACACAAGCGTATGCGGAGTACAGGAACGCAGAACGCAGAAATCAACCTCTGCAAAATAGAACCGCTGTTCTTGTGTCTGCTACATCGGTGGATCAATTACGTAACGCCTTCCCAAGCTACTATGGCGATACGAAGGCGTTTCTCGATGAAGTTGAACGGAGCGTGGGATCGTGATATGTAAGCGCGGCCAGGACGAGAACTTCGATCCCCGCATGCGTAAGCCGTTTATGAAATCTCTTGACTTCGCTCGCGCAATACAATAATCCTAAGTTCTCAGCCCAGTTCTTTGACAACCGAAAGCCCATAACTCCTTATTCAGCAATATTTTACCTGCAACTTCTTATTATTCAAAGATTTTGCCTCGGTTCACACCCTAAATCCTTGATTCCAGATATCGGGAGGGGGGAGGGGGATACCCTGCTCAATCTCACCCAAGCGATTCACCGTCTCTTCCTTGTTTCCAGTTTCTGGTTTCTAGTCCGGAAACTAGAAACCAGAAACTAGACACTCCGACCCCGGCCTGCGCTGACGTTCGCTTGCGATAAGATTGAGTTGCAATGAATCCATCCAATCCCCCGACCGAGGCGGCCACTAAGCCAGCTTCCGCACCAGCGGCCGCTCCTTCGAATTTCATACGCGACATCATTCTCGAAGACCTGAAGACCAATAAGTACAACGGACTGGTGCAGACCCGCTTCCCGCCCGAGCCGAATGGCTATTTGCACATCGGACATGCCAAGGCAATCTGTTTGGATTTCGGCCTCGCCGACGAGTTTGGCGGCAAAACCAATCTGCGTTTTGACGATACCAATCCGTCCAAGGAAGAGACAGAGTACGTCGATTCCATCATGGCGGACGTGAAGTGGCTCGGCTTCGAGTGGGACGGCCTCTTCTATGCCTCCGATTATTTCGGTCAGCTCTACGAGTGGGCGGTGCAGCTCATCAAAGCCGGCAAAGCCTACGTCGACGATTTGTCCGCCGACGAGATTCGCCAGTACCGCGGCACATTAACCGAGCCTGGCAAGAACAGTCCGTATCGCGACCGCACGGTAGAAGAAAACCTGGAACTGTTCGAACGCATGCGGGCCGGCGATTTTCCCGACGGCTCCCGAGTTCTCCGCGCCAAAATTGACATGGCTTCTCCGAACTTGAACATGCGCGATCCGGTGATGTACCGCATCCTGCACGCCGAGCATCACCGCACCGGAAACAAGTGGTGCATCTATCCCATGTACGACTACGCGCACGGCCAATCCGATTCGCTCGAGCACGTCACCCATTCCATGTGCACGCTCGAATTCGAGGATCACCGCCCGCTCTACAACTGGTTCATCCAGCAGTTGGGCATCTTCCCGTCGCAGCAGATCGAGTTCGACCGCCTCAATCTGACCTACACGCTATTGAGCAAACGCAAACTGCTGCAACTGGTCGAGGAACGCCACGTCAGCGGATGGGACGATCCCCGCATGCCCACGCTAGTCGGCATCCGCCGCCGGGGCTATACCCCCGAAGCCATCCGAAATTTTGTCGGCGCCATCGGCGTCTCGAAAACTAACGGCTCAATCGAATTGGCGATGCTGGAACATTTTGTCCGCGAGGATTTAAACAAGCGCGCGCCGCGAGTGATGGCTGTGCTGCGGCCGCTGAAAGTCGTCATCGACAATTATCCTGAGAACCAAGTCGAAGAGATGGAAGCAGTCAACAATCCCGAAGATCCAAACGCGGGAACTAGAAGAGTTCCGTTCTCCCGCGTGCTCTACATCGAGCAGGACGATTTCCGCGAGGTTCCGCCCAAGCAATATTTCCGGCTCTCTCCGGGACGCGAAGTCCGCCTACGCTACGGCTACTTCGTCACCTGCACCAGTGTTGTAAAAAACGACAAGGGAGAAGTAATCGAAGTCCACTGCACTTACGACCCCGCCACCCGCGGCGGAAACAATCCTCCCGACGGACGAAAAGTAAAATCGACGATCCACTGGGTGTCGGCCGCCCACGCCATCGACGCCGAGGTGCGCATCTACGAAAATCTTTTCACCAAAGAAGATCCGAATCAAACGGAAGAAGGCCAGGACTTCACGGCAAATCTGAATCCAAATTCGCTGGAAGTGTTGAAAGACGCCAAGCTCGAGCCATCACTGGCAGACGCCGCGATCGAGAGCCGCTACCAATTCGAACGCCTGGGATATTTCTGCGTCGATCCAGAATCCAAGCCCGGAAAATTAGTATTCAACCGCACCGTAGCGCTGAAAGACACGTGGGCCAAAATCGAAAAGAGGCAACCTGGAAAAACGTAAGACCAGTCCTTGGTCGTTCGTCGTCGGTCTTTCGCGGCCAACGACGAACGACCAACGACGAACTGTCTGTGCTAACGTGGAGGAGCGGCCCTTCAGGGCCGCGTTACGAAGAAGAAGGAGATGGGCTTTAGCCCCAGTGGTTGCTTAATGCAGGGGATATCCAGTTTCGCCGGGCAGGCGCCCGTTGATGCGCACAACTTTCACTCCCGGCTTTACATCGCTGGCATTGATACAAGCGATTGAGCCGGGAATTGAACTCACACCCTCTTTGGTCATGCCGCTAGAGTAAAGCTCAGCCGGAGGGGATGTCGCTTCGGCGCGCATGATCCTGGATATCCAATATTGTTTGTACTGCGATTCTGTCATGCGAAAGATATTTCTCAAAACGACTTCGCGCTCATCGCTGCCAGGAGTGCGCAGCAATACCAGCACCGGCAAGTTGGCCCGCCAATATTGGCGTTCACCGCGAAAGATCTTGGCCAGCTCAGCCATACTCAGATTGTCGACATTATTTTTCGGATTCACGATCACCGCCACGTCCTGACCAGGTTCGGCGAGTAACTGTCCAGCACACAGCAGTGCAATGCCGGCGACTGCGAACCGAAACCAGAATGTGGTTGTCCTTGCCATTGCTCTCCTCAGAAAGTGAAGCTGGTCTGGACGAACACACCATTCACAGGCGGATCCGTTGGCTTGTGCTTCGTATGGCGATATTCCCATTTGAATGCCGCAAAGTCGGTGATGTCAAAACGAACTCCTGCAGTGGAACCCACCAGATCAGTAACCTCGAAGTTAGTACTCGAGAACAGAGGCTCCGCGGCGGGAACGTGCGTATATTCAAAACGGTAATATGGCTTCCACTTTCGCTGCTCCCAGGGAAGACGGTAAGCCAATTGAACATAGTAGGCCTGACTGTTGTAGATAGTTCCAGTCAGATCGTCACGATGATGTACATTGGCGAACTCCGAAATCAGTTCGGGTGTCTCATGAGTCCAGGCAATCTGAGCGCTTGAGATCCACTCGCCAAAAGTGGGGCTTCCAGTGAGGGCAGGAACAGGAGTGATCTTATCCCGATAGACTGCGCCGCCGATCTGAAAGTCACGCAGTGCGGTTGGACGAGCAAATATCCGGCCCACCCAAGCCCGGTTGCTGTTCACGTCGCCGGCATCACCGGCGCGACTGATGGTTCCGGCACGTCCGTTGCCCAAGCCGACTTCGTAACCCAGTCCCAATGGTCCAGAAGGGATGTTGCCTTCCGCCAGCATGCCCAGAAAATGGACTGGCAGGAAGCGTCCGCCAAAGCGAATCATTTCGGGCCGGCTGATTGTCGTTTGTAGCCACAACCCGTGGTGGAAAGCGGTATTCCAGTAGTTGATCGGAGTGTGGTAGCGGCCAAATGAAAGTTTAAAGTAGTCGTTATA
>DATHJP010000228.1:0-4483 GCA_035489695.1 Terriglobales bacterium | reverse complement strand
AGAGGAGTTGGCGAAGGTTCCGTCGATGCCTGGCTCACTCGAAGATGCGTTGGATGCTCTGGAAAAGGACCATGGGTTCCTGCTTAAGGGCGATGTGTTCACCGAGGAACTGCTCAGCACGTATATCGATTACAAGCGCACGAAGGAAGTGGACGCAGTGAGATTGCGGCCGCATCCGTTCGAGTTTGCTTTGTACTACGATATTTAAAGGCAGTGGCTAGTGGCTAGTTTAGGCCCAGCGAAAGCTGGGCCTTTCTGTTTGGATCCGCTTTCGGAAAGACCCGGCGCTCCCAGACTGGATTGGTGATTTGAGTTTAGTTCGGAACTGGCTGAAGTTTGGGGGTCTTGGGAGGAGTTGGAGCGACGACCGGCCGGGATTCGGTCACTGTTTGAAGGCCGTCATTCATGGCCTCCAGACAGGCGTTGGATCTTTGCAACACCAGTTCGAGATATTTCTGGGCCACGGCGCGGTCGGCGGGATGGATTAGCTTCCACCACCGGCGGATAGACTCCTGCACCTCGGCCTCGGTCTTTGCTCCTTCGATCAGCGCATCGATGAGCTTATAGACCTTGGTCTTGACCGCTTGTAGAGAAATTGATACTTCCTGTCCCATTGGGCCCCTCTCGAGAAGCCTTCAAGCAATATTCACGCCAAAGAGTTTTGTGAGAAAGCGCTGCTATTTAGCAATGTCATCTCCCAGTTGTTGGAGAAATGTTACGGGGACATATGGATTTCAGTAGATAGAGGGGAGCCAGGGTTCTGGCCTGTGGAAATTCAGGGTGCCCAGAAAAAAGCTAATGAGCGTGGAACTCGCTCCACAGATGCCCTAAGCGGGACCGTTTCCAGAGTACAATCTGCCTCCAACAACCGGGTACGAATGCGTGGAGGCACGGTCGCACTCTGGTCCTGATTCTTTCCCAACAAGGAGCAAGTCTAAATGTCGAGAGGCTTCATGAAGCGGTTTTTGTGGATCTTTGTCTGCCTGTTATGGTGTGGTCCGGTGCGGGCGCAGGAGTCCAGTTCGCACGAAACCAGCGAACGCCTGTTCTTCCCTAGAGATATGTTCTGGGGATATTCGCAATTTGATCTGGCTCCGCCGCACAACGAGCCGGATCCTAATTTGTGCCGGGCAGACGCGGGAAAGTTCGGAGGGGTCGATGCCCCATGCAACGCGTTCGCCCGTTATATGCTGTCCGGTTATGTCGAGGTTCGCCCATTTGGGCGAACCCAACTACGCAGGTTTTTTCTGTTCGCGGAGCCGCGCTTTGCCTTCGGAAGAAATGTCCCGCAGACGCTCTATACGTGGTCATTCGATGCCATCGGCTGGGAGCGATCCTGGGGATTTGGCATTTACATGGGGAAAGGCTTCGAGATGCGTGTGACTCAGCATTTCCTCTTTGACCGGCTGGGCGCGCGTGATCGTAATCTTGGAGACGCGGACCTTGGCGTCAATGGTCCGTGGGGCCGATACAACGTGATTGGAGTGCGGAAATATTTCGGACAACGTCGGTATTAGTCCCGATGCGGTGACGGGCCGAGACGATTGCTGCACCCATGCTATGCTGACTCCCGAGCGGAGAGAATTGCCTTCTAATAAGCCCCCAAGCGGTCCAAATCAGCTGATAAGGATGAGTGCGTCAGACCAGAATCGCCAATCTCGTGTCGGCACAACGGCGGGTGGCGAAATCGCCGGCGTCAGTTCCAAGGCTAATTTTGGCAGCATTTCTTTCCAGGATCCTGAAACTGCCCGGGTAAACTTCTCACGTGCCGTTGAACGTCTGTCGCCAGCCTTGGCGGGCGCTCTTCCTGCGCTGCTCGATGAGTCCCCTGATCCAGATTCAGCCCTGATGCTGTTCGATCGCCTGGTGAGCGAGGCTTCTCCGGAAGTGCTGCGGCTGCTGGATCGCCACAATTCTCTTGCTCACTATGCCATCGTGGTATTCGGCCATAGCCGCTTTCTGGGTGAAACCCTCATTCAGAATACAGATCTGCTGCATTCCTTCCTGCGCGAAAAGAATCTTGACCGCAGTTTCTCCCGCGAAGAGTTTCACGAGAGCCTGGCTCGTTTCCGATCACGTTCTTTTGAGACTGATGTTTCTCTCCTCTTGGCGCGTTTTAAACGCAGGGAATATGTGCGCATCATGTTGCGAGATGTGTTGAAGATCGCGCCTCTGGCGGAGACCACGGCAGAAATCTCCGCGCTGGCCGATGTGCTCATCGAGGACGCTTTGCGCGAGGCCGACAGCCGGCTGCAACGTCGTTATGGAACTCCTCAGCACTCGGACGCTGAAGGTCGGCTAGTAGATACACCGTTCGCCGTCCTGTCTCTGGGCAAGCTTGGCGGGAGTGAACTGAACTACAGCTCGGACGTCGACCTGATGTACATCTTCGGCGACGGAGTAGAGCCGCAAGGGACGACGGTTTCCAATCGCGAATATTTTATCCGGCTGGCACAGCAGGTCACAGAGATTCTGTCGCGGGTGACGCGTGACGGCGCAGTGTTTCGCATCGACTTGCGATTGCGTCCGCAGGGCGCGGAAGGGGAGTTGGCAATTCCTCTGGCGCAGGCGTTGCGCTATTACGCCTCCACGGCGCACGACTGGGAGCAGCAAGCGCTCATCAAAGTGCGACATTCCGCCGGAGCGGCCAGCCTGGCGCGCGAATTCATCCGCGCGGTCCAACCGCATGTTTATACCGAGCAGGTGAACTTTGCCGCAATCAAAACCGCCCTAGTGGCACGGGAAAAAATGCACAAGAGACGCCAGCACGGAGCTACGCTGGAGCAATCCAATGAAAGTCTAAATGTGAAGATCGATCCGGGAGGCATTCGCGATATTGAGTTCCTGGTGCAATGTCTGCAAAGAGTTTATGGAGGCGCAGAACCCTGGCTGAGGTCGGGCGGAACCTTGTTTTCGCTGCAGAAGCTGCATGACAAGCTCCACATCAGCGGCAAGGAATTTCACGACCTGACCAGCGCCTACGAGTTTCTGCGTCAATTGGAACATCGGCTTCAACTCCAGCAGGGACAACAAACTCATCGGCTGCCGGCGAGAGAAACCGAGTTGCGCATCTTGCAGCGCTCGATGGAAGGCTATGCTCCGGGAGAAATTGCGGAGTCCGATCTGGAAAAGACTGTACGGCGGCGCATGGCTGCGGTGGCGGAGATTTATCAACGTATCATCTATCAGCAACAGACACGCAGCCTTCGCGATGCTGCGGACGTTGAGTTCCAACTTCGCAGCACACCGGAACCGACGACCGCGGATCAGTCTAATCAGCAAATACTGGAACGGTTGGCAAGCGATGCTCCCTGGCTGTACCGGATTGCCAGCCGTCAGGACCTGGTCCCACAGACGCGAAAAAATCTTTTCCGATTTCTGAGTTCCGCATTCACCAGTTCAGAGCGGTATGCGGCGGTACTGAGGCATCCGGAAGGAGTCTCTCGCGCCCTGGCACTGTTTGAGACCAGTGACTATCTGACCGACATTCTGATCCGTCATCCCGAGGAGATCGCCACATTGTCGGAACTGGGCGGAACATCTTCCCGCATGGGCGGTGGCTACTTATTCCAGGGCCCTTTCGCAAAGGAGCGCGGAAAAGGCGACCCCGTGTTCGCATATCTGGGTTCCTCGCAGGCTCCTTATGGAGAGAAGTTGTCCTTGCTGCGGCAGCACTACCGGCATCGCGTGTTCGCCGCGGGAGCGCAGGATGTCACTGAATTACGAAACGTCTACGAATCACTCGGGGTGACCACTGCCGCCGCCGAAGACGCCATCGCGGCCGCCTTTTCTCTTGCCTTGCAACCTGAGGGGCTCGCCGTCATGGCATTAGGCCGGTTGGGGAGTGGGGAGTTCGATGTGCTCTCTGATGCCGATGTGCTGTTTGTGTCCGAGGGGAAGCAGGACCGTGAAGCGCTGACCAAGGCCGCGGAGCAAATGATGCAAGCCCTTGCCGCCTATACCCGTCACGGAATGGTATTTCCTGTGGATGCTCGCTTGCGCCCGCGGGGCGGAGAAGGCGAACTAGTGGTCACTCCAGCACAATTGGAGGCTTACTTCGAGCAGGAGGCGCAGCCCTGGGAAGCATTGATGTATACCAAGCTGCGCTTTCTGGTGGGAGAGCACGAAATAGGTGAGCGAACACTATCGGCAACAAGAACCCTGTTCCGGCGTTTCGCGGACGACCCAACATTTCTGCGGGCCGTACGTGACATGCGAACGAAACTGGAGACGGCCGATGGGATTGAGAAGAGCTTCAAAACTTCCGCCGGGGCGATCTACGACATAGATTTTCTTTCCAGCTATCTTTTGGTGAAACATGGCGTGAATAACAAGGGAGGAAGTTTGCGCGATCGGTTGTGGCGATGTGCGGACGCCGGTGTGCTTGAAAAAGCCGATGCCGCAGCCCTCGACCATGCGGCGGAGCTACTACGGACTGTAGAACACGTGGTCAGGATCGTAGTAGGACGTGCGCGCAAGTGGC
>DATHJP010000227.1:0-2402 GCA_035489695.1 Terriglobales bacterium | reverse complement strand
GCCGGAAGAATCCGTGGATGTGCTCTCGGTTGATGTCGACCAGCTTCCCGCGAAAGTCACAGGTTTTGAGCGCCGCACCTCCTACGCGGTCGTCGTGGGAATCGGCAACTACCGAGACCCGGGCGTGCCCGGGGTAAAGTATGCCAAGCGGGATGCGGAGGTGGTGGCCAAGTATCTAAGCAGTGTCGCGGGTTTTCCGGCTGAGAATATCCGGTTGCTCACGGATGAGCATGCGCTCGCGGCCGACCTGAACAAAACATTCGAAAACTGGCTCCCTCAAAAAGCGCACTCCTCCGGGATCCTATTTGTGTATCTCGTCGGGAACGCGGTCAGTACCGATGCCGGAGCGCCGGCGCTCTTGCCTTACGAGGGCGCAGCCGCGAACGGAGCCTCCGGCGGGTATTCAATCAAGCACCTCGAAGAAGTACTTAACCGATTGCCCTCCCGGCTCAAACTCATTTTTGCCGATCTGTCATTTCCACCGCCCAAACCCTCCGCCGAAGAGTCCCCCAAACGGCTAGTCTGGTTGGATGCCAAACTCCAGACCAAGGGAAGAATCGTGGTGGTGGCTTCCTCTCCAGTCGCCTCGGCGAGCGTATCCTCTGAAGCCACACAACATGGGCTGTTTACGTATCAATTTTTACGGGCTCTGCGAGGTCATGGAGATGCGAATGCCGACGGCTGGGTGGATCTGGGAGAGGTGTTGAACTATATGCGAAGCCGGCTCTCCGCCGCCGCAGCACCGCTCCCCGCGATGGAATTGGCGGTGGTTCCTGACGTAGATCTTGATGGCCCCGTGGGCTCTTTTCCCTTAGCTAAAATACGCCAGTAAGATTCCCTTACCTAAAACAGCTATTTCTCCGATATACTAAGTACCGGATACCTGGAGTCCCAATTGCATGTCTGACGCCGCCGCCCTGTGCTCCATGCTCACTGCGAAGCTTGCGGGGCACAATCTGCCTGTCATCCGCCAGACCTCGGCGAAAGTCATTGCGCTCCTCTCCTCCAAGCACAGCGACGTCGACGTCATTGCCGACGCCATCCGCAAAGATCAGGCGTTCATGGCCAGGATCTTAAAGGTGGCCAACAGCGCGTACTATCGCCGCAAGGGGGATAAGATTACGACGATTACTCGGGCGATTCTTCAAATCGGCTATGCGACCACGCGCGATATCGCGCTGGCTGCGGAGTATGTGGAGTTCGCGCACAAGCGCCAGGTCACGGGCGTGAATCTTCATCGGCTGTTGGCCAAAGCCTTTGTGGCGGCTCATCAGGCGAGCGCGCTCGGCACAGCCGTTCGATTGCCTGATCCGGAAGCGCTCTTTACATGCGCATTACTGGAAAGCCTGGGGGAATTCGCACTGGCGTCCTACCTCCCCGTGACGTTTAAGGAAATTGCTCTTGTCGCGAAGGAAGAAGGTTTGCCGTATGAAGAGGCGCATTTTCAAGTAACAGGTCTAAGCCCGCACGCCATTACCGTCCTTATCGCCACGGCGTACCAGTTGCCGGAAGACCTGATCGCACCCATTCCTGATTGGGACTCCATACCGGAATGGACAATGGCGGACCGACGTCACGCCGTCGTGCACCTCGCGAACGGCTGCGCTGCAAATCTCTTCGCCACCGATTCACCAATGCTCCTCGAGGATTTCAACGGGTTTATGAAAAGGGCGACAGCCGCCTTGGGGCTCGAGCCTGCGGAGCTCGCGGCGCTCCTCACCGAGGCGTTTCAAAAGGCCCTGGAATTTGCGGCGACCGTGAAAATCGAGTCCAGTTCCTTCGCCCTGGACAGAGTTCGACTCGACACTCCCAGGCAAACCCTGGTTCAGAACTGCACCCAGCTTATCAGGTCGGCCTGATCGTTCGTTCGCAGCATTCATCCTTGACTCATGCCCAGCCGGCGTTGACAACCTCTGCATAAGATGCGAAAGTTTCTCCAGTATTGCCCGCAGCCGGCGTAGCTCAGTGGTAGAGCAGCTGATTCGTAATCAGCAGGTCGGTGGTTCAATCCCACTCGCCGGCTCCAATGAAATCAAGGTCTTACTTCGAAGCGCTTGCGCCGAAATGTCTCCCCCGTACAAGATCCCGTACAACCTCAAACTGGATTTGCATTGTGACCCGATGAAAAACTGCTGTGAAGAAAAGCTTTCTGAGGTTACTGCGCTGCGCGGTAAGCACGGGCGTGTGTTGTGGATTGTGTTGGTCATTAACGCGGTGATGTTTGTCGTCGAAGGCGGCGCTGGCCTTCTGGCCCATTCTACTTCCCTACTTGCCGACGCTCTCGATATGCTGGGCGATACTCTCGTGTACGCATTCAGCCTGTTCGTGCTGGCTCGCTCAACACGTTGGCAGGCTGGCGCGGCTCTCAGCAAGGCCTCTTTTATGATCGTCTTTGGGTTCGG
>DATHJP010000226.1:0-6164 GCA_035489695.1 Terriglobales bacterium | reverse complement strand
GGATCCCGTGGCGGCGGAGCTGCAGCAGGGATTTCGCATTATTCGTCAACACACCACCACGCCTTTAGCGGTCGGTGAAATCTTCGATTCGGTGTGGGATGCCAATATTCTAATTACCGAGCAGTTGATCGATTATTTGCGAATGACCGTGGTCCGCGGCGGCGGAATCACGCCGCTCAAAAAAATCGCGGCTTTCGCTGATATGTATCACGTGCGTACCGGATGTCATGGCGCAACCGATCTTTCGCCGGTGACTATGGGCGCGGCCTTGCACTTCGACATTTCTGTCAGCAATTTTGGAATTCAGGAATACATGCGGCATACCAAAGAAACGGACGACGTCTTCCCCCATGCGTATCATTTCAAGGGCGGCTATTTGTATCCCGGAGATAAACCGGGGCACGGAGTAGAGTTTGACGAGAAGATAGCGGCCAAGTTTCCTTATGAGCGCGCTTATCTGCCCGTGAACCGCAAGCTCGACGGGACTATGTGGAACTGGTGACCAATCATGAACCAGCTAACTCGACGTCAATTCATCCAAAATTCGGCTATGTTCGCGGCGGCGTTGCCCATTTATGCCTCGGCGGCCGCAAGTAAACCTTTGCCGATTGGCTTTTCGACTCTTGGCTGTCCGGGCTGGGACTGGGCCAAGATTCTAAATTTTGCGCAGCAGAACGGTTTCGCTTCTGTCGAGCTGCGTGGATTGCAAGGAACAATGGATCTGCCTGCGCGTCCGGAGTTCAGCGCCGAACGTATCGCAGCGTCGAAGAAAGAAGTTGCGGCTCATGGCCTGCATATTTCATGCGTCAGTAGCTCAGCCAATATGCACGAGACCGATACTAAGAAGCACGAGGAGCAATTGGCCGATGCCCGCCGGTTCATTGATCTGGCGCACGCGCTTGGAGTTCCTTATGTACGGGTTTTCGGAAACAAAATTGTCGGTCCGAGAGATCAGGCCCTTCAGAACGTTGCGAAATCGTTGCGTGAGCTGGGTGACTATGCCGGTCCAAAACAGGTCACGGTTCTGATCGAATCGCATGGCGACTTTACCGATTCACCGACATTGCGCTCAATTCTGGAACAGGCCCCTTCGAAGCACGTTGGACTGCTTTGGGACGCACATCACACTTATGTCGACGGCAAAGAAGACCCATCGTTTACCGTTGGTCAGCTTGGAAAATATATTCACCATACCCACCTCAAGGATTCTCGTAAGCAAGGCAATGACGTTCATTATGTACTGACAGGGCAGGGAGAGGTCCCGGTGAAACAGCAAGTCCAAGCGTTGGTGAAAATCGGCTACAAGGGTTATTACTCATTTGAATGGGAAAAAGTTTGGCATCCTGACCTCGAGGAGCCTGAGATCGCATTTCCAGATTTTGCTCGGGTTGTGACGCAATATCTGCGTGATGCGCGGTCAAAACAAAATGCGCATTCGGCAGGGATCGAGATTTGATCATGCGAGGGGCATAAAAATGGCGAACCAGACGCGGCGTGATTTTGTGAAGCAAAGTGTTTTGGGCACGGCGGCTCTTCTGGCGTATCCGCCGGCGCGGGTACTCGGCGCGAATGATCGTGTGCGCGTAGGGATGATTGGAGTGGGTGGACGCGGTCAGGAACTGTTGAATCAGGTTTTGGAATTGCGGAATATTCAACTGGTAGCGATCGCCGATATCTACAGTCGTCGTCGTGAAGAAGCCAAAAAAGTGGCGCCAGGTATTCAGACCCTGGACGATCATCGCCGTCTGCTTGACATGAAGGATGTCGATGGCGTGATTGTCGCCAGCCCATTGCATATCCACGCCCGACACTTTATGGATACGCTCGCCGCCGGCAAAGACCTATACGCCGAAAAAACCATGACGTGGTCCATTGCTGAGGCTGATCAATGCCAGGACGCCGCAAAGAAATCCGATCGAGTGATCCAGATCGGATTGCAACATGAGAGTTCCGGCGCGCTGTCGGATGCGAAGAAGTGGATTAAAGACGGACTAGTGGGAAAGGTTACTCAAGTGGAGTCATGGATGAGCCGCAACACTCCCCACGGAAAAGGTCAATGGGTGCGAGCTGTCCCTCCGGACTGCACTCCACAAAATGTCAACTGGGCCGCATTTCTAAATGGACGCCCAGAGCGCCCCTTTGATCCCTACAAGTTCATCAACTGGCGATTATTCTGGGAGTTTTCCGGCGGCAACGTCACGGAAAACATGGTCCACCAGATTGCGTGGATCATGACGGCCCTCGACCTGCCCTTGCCCAGCGCAGCCTACATGTCCGGCGGAGTATTTTCGGAAAAAGATGGCCGCGAAGTGCCGGACACGATTGCAGTCACGCTGGATTTTCCCAACGATACTGTCGTTACCTGGCAGTCCACTTTCAACAACAGCCGTTATGGGTTGGGCGAGCGTTTCCTGGGGAGCGATGGCACTATCGAGCATGTCGCAGGAGCCAACGATATGGTTCGCGACAACTCTAAAGAAAGCACTCGTTACTTTCCCGAGAAAGTAAACCGGGCGCATGGGTCAGCGCTCACCGCGGAGAGCGCCGATCAGAATCACATGGCCAACTGGATTGACTGTATGCGCAGTCGCAAGACCCCGAATGCTTCAGTGGATATCGGATACCGCTCGGCCGTCGCAGCGCACATGGCCAATCTAGCCTACCGGCAGAAACAGCGCGTCACCGTGGAGACAGCGAAGTCGGCTCAATTGCCATCCTAAGCTGGGTTATGCTTTGTGAATCGCAGTCGAGGCGCTCTTCGCTGAATCACCGCTGCCATTGAAGTCATGCGAAAGAAAGTTTTGCAAATCGATCCCAAAGACAACGTCCTGATCGCGCTGGCGGATTTGGCCGAGGGTTATTCCGTGAGTATCGAAGGCCAGCGATGTGTCCTGGTAGCTGATGTGCCGGCCAAGCATAAATTTGCCCTTCGCGATTTCTTTCCCGGCGATCCGATTGTGATGTCCGGAGTGTTGGTCGGGAAGGCCGTAATGGCTATCCGCCGGGGAGAATTGATCACCACTCGCAACATTCGCCACGAAGTTGCTGCCTATGGCGAAGGCCGCGAATTCCGGCCTTGGCGTCCGCCAGACGTTTCGAAATGGCAACAAAAAACGTTCCTCGGCTATCACCGGCCTGATGGTCAGGTAGGCACGCGAAATTACTGGCTGGTCATTCCCCTTGTCTTTTGCGAAAACAGAAACCTTGCGGTTTTGAAGCAGGCCTTTGAAGAAGAACTGGGTTTCGCGCCGCCTCAGATTTATCGCCGGCAGGTGGCGGAATTGGCCAGAGTATATCGTGAAGGCAGACCAATCGATGTTGAGAAACATGCGTTCACGGACAAGCCTTCCGGCGCCGCTTTGCCAAAACTGTTTGCGAATGTCGACGGAATTAAATTCCTGACTCATGAAGGCGGATGCGGCGGGACCCGTGAAGATGCGAGGAATCTTTGCGGTTTGCTGAGTGGCTACTTGCATCACCCGAACGTGGCGGGGGCCACGGTGCTCAGCCTGGGGTGCCAAAACGCCCAAGCCGCAATTCTCCGCGAAGAGCTGTCGCGTCGTGACCCGAATTTCACCAAACCGTTGTTCGTATTCGAGCAACAGCAAAGCGCTTCGGAATCCGCAATGATTTCCAGCGCGATTCGAGAGACCTTCAGGGGCTTGATAGAAGCTAACAAGTCGACACGACAACCAGCGTCGATTTCTCACCTGTGCGTTGGACTGAAATGCGGAGGATCTGACGGGTTCTCGGGTCTTTCTGCCAATCCTGCTATCGGTCACACGGCTGATCTGGTTGCAGCTCTCGGCGGTACTGGGATTCTCGCCGAATTCCCCGAACTCTGCGGTGTGGAGCAGGAGCTCATCAATCGTTGTGTGCAAAAAGACGTCTCGGACCGCTTCATTGCATTGATGCGAGATTACGCAGCCCGCGCCAAAGCGGTGGGTTCCGGATTCGAGATGAATCCGTCGCCCGGGAATATCCGGGATGGCTTAGTCACTGACGCGATGAAGTCGGCAGGCGCCGCCAAGAAAGGTGGCACCTCTCCCGTGACCGCAGTGCTCGATTATCCCGAATATGCCACTGAGCCTGGATTGAACCTGCTGTGTACTCCGGGGAATGACGTGGAATGCGTCACCGCGCAAGTGGCTGCCGGCGCGAGCGTGGTTCTCTTCACTACTGGCTTGGGAACTCCGACCGGTAATCCGATTGTCCCCGTGATCAAAATATCTTCGAATTCGGCTTTGGCAAAACGCATGACGGATATCATCGACATCGATACCGGCGCCATCATCGCCGGTGAGTCAACCATTGAGGACACCGGCGAAGCGATCCTTGACTTAGCTCTCAAAGTGGGAAGCGGAGAGATCCACACGAAAGCGGAGTTGCTGGCGCAAAATGATTTCATTCCATGGAAGAGGGGCGTCTCGCTCTGAAATCTCGCGTGAACGCCGGAAAGATTTCGGTTGGATAACCGGACCGTGGTCATTCGAACAGAATCTTCTAAATGTCTTCCAGTTGCAAAGTTCAGTCTTCTCCGGCGACAATCACTTCGGTGAAAAAGGTCGATGAATACGATGTCTCGGCAGCGCGAGGCGAAAATCCGTTCCAACCCCGAACCATGGTATTGCTCACACTGGGTAATCCCCGGGAAAAGTTTTGGGGAGCTATGCTTTCGCTGAGTCCCGAAGGTGTATCGCTATGTGGCATCGAGCTGGCTTCATTTGAGGACTTGGTCTCGATGGTGAAGGAAGGCGAACAGGTCTCACCTGGAGTTGTTTTCTTTCCTACACACCGGATGGAGCGTATGGAACTCGACTTGCCCGACGGCAATATCCCGTCACTTTCCCAACGCTTTGCTGCCAAGACAGGCTTGGATCCGGTTTCGGTGTTCTCCCGCCACCGTATAACAGAGGACCTGCAGTGAAGCTCTCCCAATTGCTCACTGCTCCGAACCAGCTCACTCTCTTGCGCATGATGTTTCTGCCGTTCATTGTTATCAATCTTGTGGGCAGTCATTATTCCTGGGCGCTAGCCTTGTTTGTGTTGGCAGGACTCAGTGATGGCCTCGATGGCCTGCTCGCACGCACCCTGAAACAGCAAACTAAGCTTGGTCAATACCTCGATCCAATCGCCGACAAGCTCCTGCTGAGCACCATGTTCCTGGTGCTTTCGATTCTGCACAAAATTCCGTGGAAATTCACCGTGCTGGTTTTCAGTCGCGACATTTCTATCTTGTGCGCCAGCGCGGTGCTTTATGCCATCGCTGGACTACGCGATTTCCGGCCCAGCATCTTCGGCAAGGCCAACACCTTCGCTCAGGTGGCCGCAGTTTTTTTTGTTTTGTTACTCGAGGTAGATCCCGCACGCTGGGTATGGATTGCGCGTTTAACCTTTCTGCGGGCAACCTTCGCTTTCACCATAATCTCCGGCCTGCACTACGTGTTGAGTATCGGACATCGCCTTCGGGCCAATCATCAGCCCGTATCGACGTCAGCCGGGGACGCGATTTGACCCTGTTTCTTTCGTCCTCCTACAATCAGTGATTCTGTCCACAATCCAATTGAACCATGGCGTTGCGCCTCTACAACACGATGTCCGGCAAAGTGGAAGAGTTCCAACCCATGCGCAACAACGAGGTTCGCATGTACGCGTGCGGACCCACCGTGTACGACTACGGTCACATCGGCAATTTCCGAACTTTTGTAGCGGTGGATGTACTGCGGCGGTTCTTGCGCCAGAGCGGATACACAGTTCGTCACGTCATGAACATCACCGACCTGGATGACAAGATCATCCATAACGCGGCGCAGGCCGGTCTCAGCGTTCAACAATACACAGCAAAGTACGAGAAGGCCTTCCTCGAAGACGCCGCCACACTGAACATTGAACAGCCAATCCTGGTGCGGGCGACCGAACATATTCCGGAGATGGCGGAGTTTGTGGCCGAGCTTCAGAAGAAAGGATTTGCCTATCGCGCTGACGATGGATCCTATTATTTCCGTATCGCAAAATTTCCCGGCTACGGCAAGCTTTCCAAGAAAGACTTCGCCGGGATGGAAGATGGAGCGCGTGTCGACGTGGACGACTACGACAAAGACAATGCGCGCGACTTTGCCCTCTGGAAAGCGCCCAAGCCCGGTGAGGCTTTCTGGGAAACCACC
>DATHJP010000225.1:0-2233 GCA_035489695.1 Terriglobales bacterium | reverse complement strand
ATGACGTCGTCAAATTTCGCGTGGGCACCGCCGTCCGTCAGAAGATAAATGAGATGTCGACGCAAGGCGCGGTCGGAATCTTTTTTCATAATTGCCTTCGAGTGCCGCCGTCAGATGTTTCTTTCGTCCCTTCGGGACTCGACCTCGTTGCAGCGAACCCAAGGCTTACGCCCTGGGCTGCATTCTTCCGCCCTCCGGGCTCTAGGATTAGTGGTCAGTTGCCAGTGGGCAGTGAGAGCGCCAGAGGCTGACCACTGGTCACTGACCACTCGCCACTTCTTCCAGCAGGATTGAGTTTCATGCTCGACCTCATGGCTGTAGCTTTGCGTCGGGCTCTGCGCCGGTCGAAACTGCGACCTGTGCCGGCGACGGTGGAAGGCCTGACTTCTCGCCACGGTAGACTCGCGCTATGCCACGCACGATTCTACGCAGCGGAAGCGCACCTTTGTCGTCTGCGAAGAAAAGTTCGCCGATTCGGCTGCTCCGGTAGTACCAGCGCTTCAGGATCGCCAGATGTTCCATTAGCTCCAAAGCAGTTTTTGCATTCGCGACCGGAAGTGCGGCGAGCGCTTCCTCTACTCGCGATTCCATGGATTGGGATTTGGTGTGTTCTCCTGAGTGAATCGGAAATGGCAATGGGCCAGAGATATGTCCGGCATCAATCCGGAAGAAAGTCACGGACTCGGGCGCCACGCTGGGCTGTACCATCAGGCCAGCCAGGCGATCAATGCGATGGACAATCTCGGGCAGTTGGCTGAGCATCGGCTGCAGTTTCTCCAGGCGAGTGTGCAGAGCGGCGGCATTCTCGAAATCGAGATTCGACGAAGCTTGGTCGCGTTGGGTGGAGATCTCTCTTACCAAAGATTGACCACCAGTGTCGAAGTAGGCCTGAACACGCGCTACCTCGACGCGGTATTCATCGTCACTACAGCCTTTGAAACAGGGCGCCAGGCACATCTTCATTTCGGAGTAGATGCAGCCGGGAAAGCTGGGATCGGGATGAAGGTCGTCTACGCAGCGGCGCATTTTGAAGAAATCGAGCGAGTCGTTGGCGAACTTTTCCGCCGCTGTGCGGGAGAGAAATGGTCCGTAATAATCGGAATGCCTATTCAAGCGGCCGAGGCGTGTGGTAATCGAAGCTCGCGGGTATTCATTTTCCACGTGCAACTTGACCAGGGGCGGGAAGCGAAAGCGGAGCCGCTGCGAATACGTCTTGGGGAAAGTTAAACACAATAACCGGTACAACAAGAAGCCGGACTCGAAGTCGGAACCGGTGGGCGTGTATTCGATCCAGTGGACGCGATCGCGTAAGTTTAATTTCTTGCTGTGCTCTGCCGGCGAGCCGAGAAGCCGCTGCAGACGACGACGCAGATTCGCGGTCTTGCTGACGTAGGGCTCGGATTGAGGATCGTTCCCGCGAAGCAAGAAAACAGCCGGCGCTGGCGGCACAGTGGAGAAGAGCGCGGAGTCTTGGGCAGGAACGAACTCGAGGCGCTGGGAAAGCACGACCTCATTGTAGAAGGAATTTACGGTGGACGATTTACGATTGACGATTGAAGAACCTACCGGAAGCTGGCGCTGCGGTACTTCTGGCGGAAGTCTTCGCCGTCCATTTCGATGATTCGACACATCTCCTGCAGCCGGGAACGCATTCGATCGCCGATGCGCTGGCCGAGCGTCTCTTCAGCCGTCGCGTAATCGGCTGCTTCGCGATGCCGGGAGCCCAAGTTATTCTTGAACTTTGCTGCGGGGAGATTGGGAAAATTGGTGGTGATGATGGTGGTGCGATTATCGTTATAGCGCGTGTTCAAAATCAGGCTAACCGTGTCCCAGACCCATTCCGTGGGCTTCACAGCCCCCAGTTCGTCGAGCACCAGGACTTCGGTTTCAAATACCGGACGCAGCACGTCCAACTCGGTTGCCTTTACGGAATCATTGTAAGAGTTCTGAATCTGTTTGAGCAGTTCGCGATAGTCATAAAAAAGGCATGCGATGCCTTTGCTGATGATGAGTTCTTTAATTATTCCGACTGCAAGGTGGGTTTTGCCGACGCCAATACTGCCAATGATCAGGAGTCCCGTATTGTCCACCGGATATTCTTCGACGAACCTGCACGCGGCCATACGGGCGTTTGCCAGCAAACGGTGTGGACCATCAAACTCGAAGTTAGAAAGCTCGCAGTGTTCGTAACGTTTGGGAATGCGGGCGCCCGTGAGCAACGCGCGACCGCGAG
>DATHJP010000224.1:0-2771 GCA_035489695.1 Terriglobales bacterium | reverse complement strand
AGAATGTAGGGCATTCACTAACTTCCTTTGCTTTTCGTCTGGCTACAGTCCATGAAACCGCGCGATGATGTGTTTCTGGATCTCGGTAGTGCCGGAATAAATTTTCCCCGAGATCGCATCCCGCAGTTCGCGTTCGATCTGATACTCCGTCATATAACCGTATCCGCCGTGAATCTGAATTGCTTCCAGACAGCTCTGCACGCAGGCTTCCGCTACATAGGCCTTGGCAATGGCTGCTTCGCGTAACGGGTGCCGGCCCTTGCTTTTGAGCCATGCCGCCTTGTAAAGCAACAAACGTGCGGCCTCCAGGCGAATGTCCATGTCCGCGATCTTGTCCGATACCGCCGGAAAATCTCCAATGGGTTTGCCAAACTGGTGGCGCTCTCTGGCATATCGAATCGAAGTTTCCAACACGCGCTGCATGGCGCCCAGATGTCCGGCAAGGATGCAAATACGCTCCCACTCCATGGACGAGGTGAAGATCAACTGTCCGTCGCCTTCCTTACCCAGCAGGTTTTCTAGAGGAATCTCGCAGTCCCCAAACGCCAATTCGGCCATGGGAGCGGTGCGCAGTCCCATTTTGTGCAACTTCTTGCTGATGGTGAAACCGGGTGTATCTTTATCGACGATGAATGCGCTGATGCCTGCCGCACCCTTCGACGGATCCAGATTAGCGAACACAATTACCATCTCTGCCACTTGGGCATTGCTGATAAATGTTTTCGACCCGTTGATCACGTAACAATCGCCTTTGCGCTCAGCGCGGGTTCGCAGACTGAAAGCGTCGGAGCCGGACATCGGCTCGGTCATGGCGTGGATGCCGATCCATTCACCATTCACCAACTTCGCTAAGTATTTTTTTTTCTGAGCTGGACTTCCGAAAGTCAGCAGTGGAATTTCTGAACTCCACATGTGCGCATTTAGAGCGAAGATCAAGCCATTGTCACGACATCCATAACCCAGAGCTTCCAGACCGCATACCGTGGTGAGAATATCGGCGTCGCCCCCCCCATATTCCTCAGGAATCGGTAGTCCCTGGATGCCGAACTTGGCACACTTCTTCCAAGCGTCCCAGGAAAATTCCTCTTCGAGGTCGCGTTCAATCAGCCTTTCGTTCAGCTCCTGTTGAGCGAAGCGTATGACTTCCCGCCGAAAGGCTGCCTGTTCTTCAGTCCAAGCAAACTCCAAGAGCGACCCTCTCCCTAAGCCCAAACTAAGGGCAAATTTAAGCTGGTATCTCCGTCGGAAAACGCCTAGGTATACCCGCGCCGACGGTGATTCTTGCAGGCACTCCGATCACCGTGCAATTGTCGGGGACGTCGGTAATAACCAGGCTGTTAGCGGCGACCACTACGTTGTTTCCAATTCTGGTATCGCCAATC
This sequence comes from Terriglobales bacterium, assembly GCA_035489695.1. Taxonomy (GTDB): domain Bacteria; phylum Acidobacteriota; class Terriglobia; order Terriglobales; family Acidobacteriaceae; genus 40CM-3-55-5. Next base: position 1,389 of record DATHJP010000224.1, on the reverse strand, counting down.
ACTTTCGCGCCTGGACCAAAATAAACGTTGTCACCAATTCCCTTTGCGCCGCCCGTAATCAACACACCCATCCCGATCGTGCAATTCTTTCCGACTCGTGTAGGCCCGATACCAGACGAATAGGGACTATGTATCAGCAACCCGGGTCCGATTTCAGCCTCACGGCAAAGATGACAAGCCGTCCACAGTTCCACCCAGCGCTGAAACACAAGTGCAATCACATTCAAGATCGGCTTAATGACCGGCACACGAAGTTTGTATACCCAATGAGAAAACCGATAGGAAATCACGGACCAGATGGTCAGCGAGAGCAGCACGCGGATGTTCTGAAGGAAGACGAACCGTCCCCATCCCGTCTCCTCGATCATGCGCCTTCGATCCCATCTGACTCTCGCAAAATCAACGCGCAGGTTATCAAACATGTGAGTCCTTCAGCCTTCGGCTTTTCACTTCCAATTATGGGTGAAGCAGATAGCAGGCCAGATCCGGGGAAGGAAGTCCTTGGCAAAGCCGCACGCCAAGCGCGATTTGACCAAGGTAGTCATTCTTTGACCAAAACTTCTAATCTGTCAAGAGCCAAGAGTTTGCACTCAGCAGGGAAAACATTTGGCACCCGGCCCGGCGGTCGGAGATTCGGCCAACGACTGGCCTAAGAGTCCTGATGCTTCAACCAATCTAGCCGGCTTTCGCCCGTGCCGGTTCCTCCTCGTCGCGTTAGGTGCTCGGCGTTCTTTTCATTCAATTTGGCGTGAATTCGCAAGAAGACTTTCGTCTCACTCTAGACGCAAAGACTTTCGTCCACGATAGACGGCGCATAGCGTCTCGGTTTAAGCTTCCCGCCTTAAATTTCTGGATGCGAAGAGTTTGGCCTCATTCCGAGAGAAAGCTTAACTGATGGAGTTTGGGCACGAACTCGTATTGCGGCTTGGTCGAAAACAATCTTTCAGGTTATGCAAAACTTTGAACATTGATGCTGTTGCACTTCGTCTTGTGGATACCTGGAACCCGCAAAAAAGTGTGGAAGCTGAATGATGGCAACGGTTTGCAGTTTATCGTCAAAGCAATGCGAACGAACTGCGGATGGCACAGTGGTTGCTTCACAACTTACACGTCAGCAATCCCCCAGCGGCGGTTCGTGTTGCATAAAAGAGCCAGTTGACGTTGTGGTCGGAAGGCAACCGGCATTGAGTAGCGCCCTTTGCGAAAGTTGTGGTTAGGACGCTAGTGATTCGTGGGACATTTCTGAACCGTGGGAATCAGTCATAAAAAATAATTCTATGTGACATGCGCTGCAAGATGCAGGTGTGGGCAGCGCTATTCGTGTTGTGGATGAAAGAATTTTCGACAGTGGCCGTTTGTCGCCACTCTGCTAATCATCAGTATTTCTCC
>DATHJP010000223.1:0-2968 GCA_035489695.1 Terriglobales bacterium | reverse complement strand
TACTGGATTTGACTCTTCCCGACAGCAATGGGCATGACTCTTTTCGCCGCCTGCATGACCAAGCGCCCGATATCCCCGTCGTGATCCTGACTGCGGTGGATGATGAGGAGATGGCGGTAAGAACGGTGCAGCAAGGAGCGCAGGATTATCTGCTGAAAAGCGAGGTCGACGGCAAGCAACTAGCCCGTTCCATACGATATGCCATGGAACGCCAGGCGCTGTTGACTTCTCTCGAAACCAGCCGGCGGCAGCAGTTACAGTTCAAGGACGAGTTTTTGTCCCACGTTTCACACGAAATGCGCACTCCGCTGACCTCAATCCATCAGTTTGCCAGCATTTTGTTCGATGGGCTGGCGGGGCCGGTTCCTCCGCAGCAGCGCGAGCATCTGGAAACCATCTTAAAGAGCGTCACCCAGCTTCAGGGGATGATCCACGATCTGCTGGAGACTACCCGAGCCGTATCCGGAAAAATCCGCATTGAACCGCGCGGCATCGGGGTGGGCGAGGTCCTTCAGGCCTCCGTCACCATGCTGCAAAGCAGCGCGCAGGAAAAGCAAATTGATCTGAAACTAGCTGTGGACGACCAGCTGCCGCTGGTCTACGCTGACCTCGATCGGGTGCAGCAGGTGCTCATCAACCTGATCGGAAATGCCATTAAATTTACTCCCCCGGGGGGCTCCATCCTGGCGAAAGCAAGCCTGGTGGAGATTGATCCGGGGTTCGTTTACATCTCCGTATCGGATACCGGGCGCGGCATCAGCCAGGAAGCCCAACTGTCCATCTTTGAACGTATGTACCAGGCACCCGAGGCGCTCGACAATAGCCGCAGCGGTTTAGGACTGGGACTCTACATTGCCAGAGAGCTGGTTGAGTTGCATGGCGGGCGGATTTCGGTTACCAGCCAGGTAGGAGAGGGCAGCATCTTTACTTTTACCCTTCCCCGATTCTCTCTAGGCAAACTTCTAACCCCGCTGATCACCCACCAGGGCCGTCTTCGGGACGCCCTCGTCCTGATCAAGGTTGAAGTCAGCTCACCGTCCACGACCTCCGCATTCCGGCGAAAAGCGACGGGCCAACTCTACCGGGAAATATTGCAGCGCTGCATTTACCTGGACCGGGACCTGGTTTTGCCGGGACTGGGCAATAGCAAACCCGATGAGATCTTTTTCATCGTGGCATCAACGACGCTGGAGCTCGCCGAAATCATGATGACACGGATTCGGGAGCAACTAGGAAGTTCTCCGGAATTGAAAGCCGGAGTCTTGAAGGTTTCAGCCTCGTCCCTGGAGGTTCCCGTGGCGGAAGGAGAATTCCAACTGGAAAAATTGGTACTGCAAGTTGCCGAGCACGTCACCTCCACGGTCATGCTGGCCCTTCGAAAGCCACAGAATTCCAACCAGATTTCAAACCCAAAACCGGCGGATGGCCGGACAGAAAAAAGGAGAATACATGCCAAAACAAAAAATTCTGATCGTCGACGATGATCCCGATCTAAAAAAAGGTCTGAATCTGCGGTTGCGGGCCAACCACTATGACACCGTCTACGCCTCGGATGGCTTCTCGGCGGTGATGATGGCTCAGAAGGAACGCCCCAACCTGATCATTCTGGACATCGGATTGCCGGCAGGAGACGGGTTTGTGGTGCTGGACCGTCTGCAGAAAAATGCTGCCTTGGCCACCATTCCGGTGATCGTGCTGACCGCGCGTGATCCGCAGACCAACAAGGAACGTACCTTGAAAGCTGGGGCAACCGCCTTCCTGCAAAAACCGGCAGACAATGCCGAACTGCTGGAGGCGATTTGCGCAGCTCTGGACCAGCCGCCGGGCACAATGGCGCAATCCTAACCGCGCTTGTGTGTCTGCGTTCAGGATGTTGAAGAGCGCCGAATTGGCCGCCGGAACTGGTATTGGCAACTGTATTGGGGAGCTTGGTCATGAGAGGAACACTACTTCTGATTGAAGACAGCAAATTCATCAGGGCCGCCAGCGCGCGACTTCTGACCAATGCCGGATTCACCGTAAATATTGCCGGCGATGGTGAAGAAGCTTTACGTCTGGTCCAAGAAAATCCTCCTGACCTGATTCTCCTCGATATGTTATTGCCGAAGATGGGAGGGGCTCAGGTGCTGCAGGCTCTGAAACAGGATGCTGTGACGGCGCATATCCCGGTCATCGTACTGAGCAGTCTTTCTCAACAAAACGAGAGCAAGCTGAAAAGTGAAGGCGCAGCCTTGTACTTCGAGAAGTCGCGGTTGGAATTGGATACCGGCGGCGCGACCCTAGTGGCCGCGATTGAGCGATTGCTGCATCCATCCAAGGTAACGGCGCGAAATCAGTAATCCGCCGTGCAGTCGGCATCACAGTCTTACTTCGCTGATCTGGATTATCGGGTCGGAGTTTGTGTAGTTGGGAACGTCTCCGACGATCGCTTTTGCATGCGCGCCAAAGCTAGATTGGAAGTCCGCCAGTGATTCGAACAGAAGATGCCCCATGGCGACGTACATAGCGGGCGAGCCAGGTTGCATTCCCGAGATCCCTTGCTCGACTGACGCGCCTTTCAAAGACGATCCCAGCAACCGCCGAACCATGGGAATGTGGCGATTGAGGTAATACCCCATATCAAATGTCGTACTCTTTCCTGTTGGATAAAACACGCTAACCTTCAGCATCTCTCTCCTCCCCTCACATTTCTTGCAATCCGCGTGCAAGGCGATTCGAATGCTCGATGGTGACACAGAAAAGGCAAAGCGCGTCCTGTTCTTTGCAGGGCAGGAAGCCAACCAGGTCGGCTCTCGTTACATAGAGACCGAGTTCCTGCTGATAAGGCGGCTATTTGACCATGGGACTATCTTCAAAGTCGATTCGGCTCGCATTTGTTGTAGGGATCGACGATTAGCAGAGCGGTTGGGTCTGCGGTGTAGGTGGTAGTTGTCATGGGTTGTCTCCAGACTTGAAGCCTCTACGGCTT
>DATHJP010000222.1:0-17609 GCA_035489695.1 Terriglobales bacterium | reverse complement strand
TGATCCCTAAGAGTTCGCCGGCACGGCTAGTTGCGATTAAAGGCGAAGGCGGTAAGGATGTTGCGCTCGACCTGCGCTCTGTAACCGTCAACGGCCGCTCGTATTTACTGACTGCTGGTCCGAACTCGAGTAAGACCGGCGGAGCTGGCCTGGGCGCGAATACGCGTACCGCTAAGTATGTGGGAGGCAGAGCTGCCATTGGTGCGGTGCTCGGGTCACTGGCGGGTGGCGGCAAAGGAGCCGCGATTGGAGCGCTTCTCGGCGGCGCAGGTGGCGCCGGCGCGCAAGTTTACACTGGCCGGAGCAAAGACATTCCAGCGGAAACAGAATTGAAGTTCAAGCTGGCGCAGGATCTACAGATGCGCGCCACCAGAACTGCAAGCAGGGGTGTGCGACACTAGAGTCGTTAGCAGTAAGTGAAATGTTGCTACCTTAGCCGGTCATGCAACTTAATTGCGGGGTAACCGAATGATTTCGGCCAGCCCCGCAACCGGGTTCCACGCAACGGTTTGCGCATCCAGCCAGGTGTGAATTAATCAGCTGCCTGCCACAAAACACCCTTCGCAAAACTGACAAATCCAGATCGGTCCGTTCACATCCTAGCTGGTGGATACGGTACCTCGCCTGACGAAACGATCACTATCCTCGGGAATGATGCGCCAGGCGACGGCAGCGCTTGCCACCGACAGGCCGGCGCAAATCAAGATGACGATTCGGAATCCAGATACGAATGCTTCTCCAATCGCAGCTTTGATGGCGGCTTTGGTGCCGGGATCGAGGCCGGCCGGAACCTGCATGCCGGCGAGCTTGATCTTGTCGGCGTGAATCTCCCGCAGAATATCTGGCGGCAGCGAAACGTGAGCCAGGATGTGATCCAGGCGAGAACCGAAGGCGTTCACCATCACCATTCCAAGCACTGCAATGGCAAGGACGCCGGCAACACGGGCAACAGCATTGTTGATTCCAGAACCCGTGCCGACTCGGTCCTGATCTACTGAATTCATCACCACAGTGGTGAGAGGAGCAACGGTAACTGCCATGCCGAACCCCAGGACAACTATCGCTGGAAAAAACGCCTTCCAGTAAGTGTCTCCAACCGAGGGCACAGCGAAAAGGACGAAACCCAAGGCGGCAATAAGAGGGCCGATGATAAGTGGACCTCTTGGGCCATAACGCGCAACCAGTCCGCCCGACCAGCGGGAAAGGAAAAACATCAGCAGAATCAAGGGAAGGACGGCGGCGCCGGTTGCGGTTGAGGAGTATCCCTGAACCTGGATCAGGTTTAACGGAAACAAAAAGAAGAAAATTCCGATAGCGGCGTACAGAAACAATGTCAGCAGGTTCGCGCCACTGAAGCTTTTGGACTTGAACAGAGTGAGCGGCGCCATTGGCGAAGCAACGTGGGCTTCGACGAAGACAAACGCAACGAGACCTCCACAGCCAACGATCAAACTTCCGAAAACCAGAGGATGTCTCCAACCCAGATTGACCGACTCGATGAACCCGTTCACCAAGCCACCTAACCCGAGGGTGGCCAACAGCGCTCCTAGCCAATCCAGGCGACCTGCGGTGTCGCTCCGGCTTTCCGGAATTCGCCAAAGTGAGATGACTAGCACCGCCACGGCAAGGGGAACGTTAATAAGAAATGCCCAGCGCCAGGAAGCATGCTCAACCAGCCAGCCGCCAAGGACCGGTCCAATCGCAGTAGTGATGGCGGTAAAGCCCGACCATGTGCCTATTGCCTGGCCCCGACTTTTCTCATCGAAAGAAGTACTGATAATTGCGAGGCTGCCGGGCACCAGGAGTGCGGCCCCGACACCTTGAATACTCCTTGCGATGATCAACTGATGAATATTTGTCGCGATTCCGCAGGCCACAGAGGCTGCGGCGAAAATTGCCACACCCACGAGGAATATCCGGCGGCGACCGAACAGATCGCCGAGCGATCCGCCGACCAAAATCAATGCGCCTAAAAGCAGTCCGTAAGATTCGACCACCCACTGCACGTCCACCACGGTCGCGTGAAAGTTGTTTTGGATGGCAGGGAGAGCGACATTGACCACCGTGCTATCGATGAACGCCATGCTGGACCCGAGAATGGTCGCAGTGAGGATCCAGGCATTTCGCGCCTCGTGCGGAAGGCTAGTACCCCTCGAGCGGGTTACGGCTTCGTCACGACGCGCTGGCATGGCTTATAGATGATGCATCCATCGCGGTCAGGTTGTGAAGATACCTGAAGAGTGAAAGTCCGACGCAAAGAGCTGAGTGGTCCTTGAGGCGTGGATCAACCATCAGCGCAGAACAAGATCCGTCTATTCCGGGTGTTTATCGATGTACTCCTGGACCAAAGGGCAAATCACATCTACTTTCAGGTTGTGTTCACGAGCAAATCGAAGCGCGTTTTCTGCCAATAAGGTAGCAAGCCCAAGGCCGCGCAACTTATCGGGAACCTCGGTGTGGATTAACGCGAGTACATTTCCGGTCATACTGTATTCAAGGGAAGCTACCGCTCCGTCCTGCTCGATCTCGAAGCGGCCGGTGGTTACCTCCTGCGGTTTTGGTGGCTTACGGCCAGCAATTCCCCATGCAACCATCTGATTGTTCTCGCGTGTTCAATTCACTGCATGAAATGGTACACGACAATTTACAGTTGCCGTCCGGTCAAGTCCAGGATCATTGCACCAGCCGCTTAAGGTTGCGGGGAGACACCGAGTAAAAATGATAGCCGCCGGCTTTCTAGCAGGCGGCTATTGTACGAGACTCGCTCGTATTCGTTCGCTTAGAAGCGGAACACAATTCCGGCTGAAGGCTGCGCCGTATGAGTTACGGCATCGGTATTCAGGGCGGTGAGTCCAAAGTCCGGCGACTTGTACACCAGGCCACGATACTCACCCCTTAACGAGAAATGTCTGCTGAGGGGGAAGTCGGCGCCACCGCCATAAACGAAGGCTCCTTTTGCCTGCGTATCCGCGCCCGTTATCTGGTTGTTGTCTGTCGGGCTGAACACCAACGCGCCGCCGCCCGCAAGTAAATAAGGATTGACCTTGAAGCGAACCGGACTGGGCACCTTGAATACGATCCCGCCAGTGTACTGGTTGACGTTGGTTTGTATTCCAGCGAAACCCAGCGGCACCGAATACTGTTGAGTATTCCGGACAAAGCCGTAGTTGGCTTCTGCGGCGAACCACCGGTTCAGGTTGTAACGGTAGCCCACAAGAAAGCCCCCGGTGTCGGTGCCATGCTGCCGGATTCCTTGTCCGTTTGAATCTTTGGTGTAGAAGCCGGTGCCCTGTACGCTGACCTCCGAGCGCGACTCCTGGGCAACCGCGGCTGCGGTCAGGATCGCGATGGTAACAAGAGATAAAACCCCTTTACGCCACATATGTTTGTAAATACCTTCCTTTTCTTGAAATGCAATCTGCGGACTTTCGTAGCTGAACAACACAAGGGCAAGCAGGCTTCCAAAAACTCGGGGATCGGCTGTCCGGTGGAAGTCATTGACAACGGTAGGGTTTTTGGGGAAAGCGAAATACAAGGGGACGAAAGGTGTCAATTGTTTCGACACGTTCTCGTCAAGTGACGAAACTTTACGACATTAAGTCGAACCCTTTAACTAGTTAGTGACATCAGAAGATGCAAGCGGCTAACATAAACTTCAACGTTCAACCCTCCGGCGGCAGTATCGCTTCCGGAAAACAGAAGAAGGAAGTGCAAGGCCGGTCATGAGTACCCTTTTGCAGGCGGGGTCGCCGACGCAGGCTTCGCGTTTCGAGGCCCTCCTCCGCGCATCGAAGGCCATCTCCTCCGCTCGCGATTGCGACTGTTGCGAGGAACTTTTCGCGCGCGAACTGCACAGCGTGATCCCCTTCGATTATCTCCACGTCAGCATGTTCGAATGTGACAGCAGCGACCCCAGGAAGCTGGGGTGGCGTCTGTTTGACATCAACGGGCAGAAGCGTGAATTTCCGGAAGCGGAGCTCCCAGTCGACGAAATAGAACTGACGACCGCGTGGGTGCACGAAAACAGCCAGCCACTTGTAATTTCGGATTGGAATACTGAGACACGTTTCCCAAACTTTAGAGAATTTTTGACGGGAGTCGGTATCGCCTCCACATGCACACTGCCACTGGTGCGAGGTGAACGGCGGCTCGGAATCTTTGAAGTCGGTAGTGCGCAAGTGAACGCTTATTGCGAAGATGAAGTTGCCTTTCTCTCGCTCGCCGCAGACCAGGTAGCGCTGGCCATTGATGCTGCGGTTAACTTTGATATCTCGCAACGCTCTCAGGGGCGGCTGAAACTACTTCTGGAATTAACCAATCAAGTTGTTTCCAACCTTGAACTGCGGGAGCTGTTGCGCACTGTCTCGGCCAGCGTGCGGCGGGTGATGAACTGCGACGTAGCAGCAGTCATGCTTCCAGACGCCGAAGGTAAGCACCTGCGGGTCTTCGCGCTGGATTTCCCTGACGGCAAAGGTTTCTTCCGCGAGGAAACGCTCATTCCTATCGACGGCACACACCCTGGGGAAGCTTTCCGTACGAGAAAACCCGTGGTGAAGGCTCACGACGATTCGAGCGAGGAACGGTATCCCGAGCACTACCAGCGGGTGGTGGGCGAGGGCGTGAAGTCCGGCTGCCTGGTGCCGCTTATCAGCCGTGATCGTGCCCTTGGTGTCTTGGCGTTGGGCAGAAGGCAGGACAGCGACTTCGAGACCGAGGAAATCGAATTCTTGTGCCAGGTCGCAGGCCAGGTGGCGATTGCGGTCGAGAACGCGTTGGCTTATGGCGAGATCGCTGAACTAAGAGACAAGCTCGCGCAAGAGAAGCTTTATCTTGAAGAGGAAATCCGCGGCGAGATGGATTTCGAGGGGATCGTTGGCCAGAGTTCGGCCCTGCGCCAGGTTCTGCATTTGGTGGATACGGTTGCTCCCAGCGGCTCCACGGTCCTCTTGTTGGGAGAAACAGGCACTGGCAAGGAGCTTATTGCGCGGGCCATTCATGATCGCAGTCGGCGCAAGGACCGGACGTTTGTGAAGCTCAATTGCGCCGCCATTCCCACGGGCCTGCTCGAAAGCGAACTGTTTGGCCACGAACGCGGCGCGTTTACCGGGGCAATTGCCCAGAAGGTCGGTCGCCTCGAACTGGCGGACCAGGGAACGCTGTTTCTCGATGAGGTGGGCGACATTCCACTGGAGATTCAACCGAAACTTTTGCGGGCGCTGCAAGAGCGGGAATACGAGCGGCTTGGCAGTACCCGAACGAAGAAGGTGGATGTCCGGCTGGTGGCTGCGACTAATCGTAATTTGGAAAAGATGATCGCAGAAGACAAGTTCCGGAGCGACCTGTACTACCGTCTAAACGTCTTTCCCATCCAGATTCCGCCGCTGCGTGAACGTCCCGAAGACATTCCGCTTCTGGTGCGTTACTTCACCCAGAAGTATGCACGCCGCATGGAAAAGCAAATCGAATCGGTCCCCGCTGCCAGCATGAGGAAGTTGACGCGATGGCACTGGCCGGGAAACATTCGTGAGCTTGAAAACCTGGTTGAGCGAGCGGTAATTCTCACCCGTGGTTCGGCCCTCGAAGTTCCGGTGTCGGATCTGGGGAACGGTTCCGCCGAGAAAGCTGTGGCTGCGATGCCAGACTCCAATCAGCGTGACGAGTTCCTCCGCATCCTGAAGGAAACTCGAGGCCGCGTCGGCGGAGCTGACGGTGCAGCTGCCCGCATGGGTCTCAAGCGGACTACTCTCATCTCGCGCATGAAAAAGCTCGGTATCGATCCGCGCGCAGTGTCTTAGAGCCTCGTCAAGTGTCGAACTGAGCCTTCGACACTTTCGACACTACACCCCTCCATCCTGCATCGATTCTGATTCGATTCAACCCCTTACAGACTTCTGACCACGATTCGCCTTTGGCACTCGCATTGCGCTCACACAAGCGAAAGCAAAACGGTGCTAAGAATCACAACCATCGAAACCGAGCGCCAGCGCAAGTTGGTTCTCGAAGGCAAGCTGATCGAGCCATGGGTCACAGAGCTGAAGAAGTCGTGGCTGGAGGCAAAGCAGTCGCTAAATGGCCACACGCTGGTCATTGATTTGTGCAACGTAACGGTTATCAGCCCGCAAGCGGAGGGAGTGCTGCTCGAGATCAAGCGCGAAGGCGCCCGGTTCGTTTGCGGAGGGATCTTGAATAAGCACGTGGTTCGGCGAATTGAACGTGAATGCGAGTGCAACTAATGACGCCAGAATCGAGCCTTGACATTGATTATTTCTATTCTCGAAATCATCTGCGGGATCGCGATTTTGTTTCTGCTGAAGTTCATGCAAGTTTTGCGTAGAGAGTTGCGGGCCTTCAGTAAGACTCAGGAAATGTTCAGACCTACACGAGGCCAATATGTTCAAGAAAAAGGGAAATCGGCTTTCAACCACCAGAGTGCAACTTTACGCAACCCAGGACGAGTTCTGCCGGATCTTCGCGGAGGAGGAGAACGCGCTCTATCTCCTGGCACTCTTGCTGACCGCGGACGCTTCGAAGGCAGAACAGTGCTTCGTGGCCGGACTGGAGGATTCGATCCAAGGGAACCGCGTCTTCAAGGAATGGGTGCGTTCGTGGAGCAGGCGAATGATCGTCAGGAACGCGATCCAAATGATCTCACCCGCCCCGGGGCAAGTGAACGGCGCGCCGCCTGTCTCTGACTCCGGCACGGTGACATTAGATTTGGGCAGCGATTTGACAGCTGTTCTTCAGCTTGCACCGCTTGAACGTTTTGTCTTTGTTATGTCAGTTCTTGAGGGTTACTCGATTCAAGACTGCTCGATTTTCTTGAACTGCACCAGACAATATATCGAGATTGCCCAGGCGGGGGCGCTTCAGCATGTGGCTTTGGCTAAGGCCAACCGGCTCGCGCCAATCGTGTCCGCCGGCGACGTTGCCCAGGCTGCACACTTTTTGGAGCCAGCGCCGGCGGCCTGACATCTAATAGAAACCTTCTACTCTGAATGGGCCGCCAGCAAAGGCGTAGTAAGTGGCCAACTCAACGGGTAGCAATTAGCACTTGCAAATATTGTTCAGTACATAGGTAAGAGGAATCCCATGGCGAAGCGGATGATTCTGATGTTGGCGCTGATGGTCGCACTAGTAGGCGGCCTGGGTTTTGTGAAATTCCGGCAGATTAAGACCGCAGTCGCACATGGCGCCAGCTTCCAGCCACCCCCGGAGGCCGTCACGACGATTGTGGCGAAACGGGAGAAGTGGCCGGCAACCCTGAACGTGATTGGTACGACCGCCGCGGTGCAGGGCGTGACGGTGAGCGCAGATCTTCCAGGGACCGTAGCTCGCATTGCTTTCGATTCGGGCCGAGCAGTGAAAGCGGGAGAGATTCTGGTGGAGCTCGACACGCGGCAGGAGCGAGCCCAACTGGCTGCGCTGGAGGCCCAGCGCGACCTTGCGCATATTAATTTCGGTCGCATACAGCAGCTGGTCAATGAAGGTGTCATCGCACGGACTGAGTATGACAACGCGGTGGCGCAGCAAAAGGCTACAGAGGCGCAGGTCGGAGAGATCCACGCCACGATTGCGCGTAAAACCATCCGCGCGCCGTTCTCGGGAATGCTGGGTATCCGCCAGGTCAACCTGGGGCAGTACCTGTCAGCTGGTCAGGCCATAGTTCCTCTGCAATCGCTGAATCCGATTTATGTGAACTTCGGCGTGCCGCAGCAGACAGCTATCGAGGCGCGGGTCGGGCGCACGCTGCACGTCTCCAGCAACGATGTTGGGGGACTCAAGTTTGTCGGCCGAGTTACCGCCCTTGACTCGGTCGTGAATGAGGCGACCCGAAACGTGCAAGTGCAGGCCACCCTGGCTAATCCTGGAGGCAAACTGCATCCTGGCATGTTCGTTCAGGTGGAGATAATCACCGGCGCAGATCGTCCGGTCATCGCGCTCCCGATTACGGCCATCAACTACGCCCCCTACGGCGATTCGGTGTACGTCGTCTCCGATCTCAAAGACTCAAGCGGCAAGACTTACCGCGGCGTGCGTCAGCAACTGGTCAAGCTAGAGGGTTCGCGCGGGGATCAGGTCGCAGTGGTTTCGGGTGTGAATCCCGGTGACGAGGTCGTGAGCTCGGGCGTTTTCAAACTGCGCAACGGCGCGGCCGTCCAAGTTAACAATAAGGTCCAGCCGGGGAACAATCCCGCTCCCAAGCCTGAGGACAGCTAATGAAATTTACGGATCTTTTCGTCAAGCGTCCGGTCCTCGCGGTCGTGGTCAATCTAGTGATCCTGATTGCCGGCCTGCAGGCCATACGATCGCTGAGCGTGCGGCAGTATCCGCGTAGTGACATTGCCGTGGTGCAGGTCACCACGGTTTACGTCGGCGCGAACGCGGACCTGGTTCGCGGATTCATCACAACTCCACTGGAGCGCGTGATCGCCAGTGCCGACGGCATCGACTACATGGAATCATCGAGCGCTCAGGGACTCAGCACGATCACCGTGCACCTGAAGCTCAATTACGACACCAACGCGGCGCTCACCCAGATTCAGGCGAAGTTGGCCCAGGTCCGCAATGATCTGCCGCCGGAATCCCAGGCGCCAGTCATTGACCTGCAAACTGCGGACAATCAGTTTGCCGCGGTGTACCTTGGCTTTTCATCCGCCAGCCTCGATCAGAACCAGATCACCGATTATCTGACGCGAGTCGTACAGCCCAAGCTGAGCTCCATCAGCGGCGTGCAGCGTGCCGACATCCTCGGCGATCGTACCTTCGCCATGCGAATCTGGCTCAAGCCGGACAAAATGGCGGCACTCGGCATTTCGGCTTCCGCGGTGCGAGATGCGTTGTCGAAGAACAACCACCTTTCCGCACTCGGGCAGACGAAGGGCTCCATGGTGTCGGTGAACCTGATTGCCAACACCGATCTTCGAACAGCAGATGAGTTCCGCCAACTGGTGGTCAAGCAGGATAAGGGTGTGGTAGTTCGGCTGGGAGAGATTGCCGATGTCGTGCTTGGCGCCCAGACCTATGAACAAGATGTTCGCTTCAACGGTGAGACCGCGACCTTCATGGGTATCTGGGTGCTTCCGACTGCCAATTCTCTTGACGTGATCAAGAAAGTTCGCGCAGCGCTGCCGGAAATCCAGGCACAACTGCCTCCGGGCATGAAGGCCGGCATCCCTTATGATTCGACGGCTTACATCCAGGACGCGATTAACGAAGTGCTGAGGACGCTGACTGAGACCCTGCTCATTGTCATCGTTGTTATCTTCTTGTTTCTCGGCTCGTTCCGCTCGGTGCTGATTCCGGTCGTTGCCATCCCGATTTCGTTGATTGGCGCCGTTTTCCTGATGCTGGTTGCGGGCTTCACCATCAATCTGCTCACTCTTCTGGCGATCGTGCTCTCGGTGGGCTTGGTGGTGGATGACGCGATCGTGATGGTGGAGAACGTCGAGCGGCATCTTCAGATGGGCAAGTCTCCGTTCCAGGCAGCCAAGGATGCCGCTCGCGAGCTGGTGGGCCCGATTATTGCCATGACGATCACCCTCGCCGCAGTGTATGCACCAGTCGGTATTCAGGGCGGTTTAACCGGAGCGCTGTTCCGCGAGTTTGCATTCACCCTTGCCGGCGCGGTAATCGTTTCAGGCATAGTAGCGCTGACGCTGTCCCCGATGATGGGGTCGAAGCTGCTGCGCGCTGGAGACACCGATCATGGTTTTGCGGGATGGATCAACCGCCGCTTCGAGAGCGTGCGTAGCGCTTATTCACGGACGCTGTCAGGCACACTCCAGTACCGGCCGGTTGTTCTGGTTCTCTGGGCCATCGTTGTCTTGTTGATCGTGCCTTTCTACATGTTCTCGCAGCGCGAGCTGGCGCCGGCTGAAGACCAGGGAGTTGTGTTCGGGGTTATCCAGTCGTCGGCGAACTCCACGATTGATCAGACCAACCTGTTCACATCCCAGGTTTACGATGTCTACCACTCGTTTCCAGAGAGCGACAGCATCTTTCAAATCACCTCTCCGAGCGGCGGCTTCGGAGGCATGGTCACAAAACCATGGAGCCAGCGGAAGAAGACCGCGCAGCAGTTGCTGGTCGAATCCGTCGGGCCATTGTCGAAGATTCCAGGCATTCGCGTGATTCCATTGACGCCGTCTCCACTGCCAGGCGGCGGAAATTTCCCGGTGGAGTTCGTGATTGTCTCAGCAGCTGAACCCAGACAGCTCAGTGAATTCGCCAACCAATTAGTGAAGAAAGCTTTCGCCAGTGGCTTGTTCATTTTCGCCGACACTGATCTGAAGTTCGATCAGCCACAGGCCGAAGTTGTCTTCGACCGTGACAAAGTTCGTGCTCAGGGAGTGGACTTGACCCAGGCTGGCCAGGATCTTTCCACAATGCTCGGCGGAGACTATGTCAACCGCTTCAGCATCCAGGGCCGGAGCTACAAAGTGATTCCGCAAATTAAACGCGCAGATCGTTTGACGCCTGACCAACTCGAACAGATCTACGTCACAGGATCCGACGGTAAGCTGGTACGACTCTCGACCTTCGCCACCCTTAAAACTACTACCGAGCCACGGGACTTGAAGAAGTTCCAGCAGCTTAACGCTGTAACGATTCAGGGAGTGATCCCGCCCAATGTGCCGCTGGACAAGGCACTACGCTTCTTAGAGGACGAGGCCAAGACGATCCTGCCGCAGGGCTTCACCGTCGACTACGCCGGCGAGTCGCGCCAGTTGCGCGTAGAGGGCAGCAAGTTTCTCGGAACCTTCCTGCTGTCAGCGATATTGATTTACCTCGTGCTGGCGGCGCAGTTCGAGAGCTTCCGCGATCCGTTCATCATTCTGGTTGGCTCAGTGCCGCTGGCCATTTCCGGCGCTCTAATGTTTTCCTTCCTGGGACTGACGACGCTCAATATCTACAGCCAGGTAGGATTGATCACGCTGGTGGGTCTGATTTCCAAGAACGGCATCCTGATTGTGGAGTTTGCCAACCACCTGCAGGAAACCGGGAAGGACAAGCTCGCTGCCATCATCGGAGCAGCTACTACGCGGTTACGTCCGATTCTGATGACCACTGCGGCCACCGTGGTCGGTCACTTCCCGCTCGTTTTGGCGACGGGGCCAGGAGCGGGAGCGCGCAACAGCATCGGCATCATGCTGGTCAGCGGCATGATCATTGGAACGCTCTTTACCCTGTTTGTGGTGCCGTCCATTTACATGCTCGTGGCGCGGACGCACGTGCGTGTCGATGTTGATACCGAGGAGACGGAAACTACGACCCCTGAGTTGGCCGGGGCCACATTCTAAAAGAGACCCGGGTTTGGATCGAGAAGGTAGGAGATGAACCTCCAGTGCGGACTGCAAGGGGAAACGGGCGAGTCTCAGTTGTGGCTTGACTCAAAGCGAGCGTGATAGCCCTTGCGAGCCCGAACCTGCAGGCGTTTACCGTCTTTCTCGGCCATGACGTTAATGGTGCGGTAACTTCCATTCGGCTGGAAATTGGCGGGCTTGTAGGCAACGAAGTATCGGCTGCGGATCAAATCGTGCAGCTTATTGAAAGACTTGCCCAGAGTCAGGATATTGCCGGGAAACATCGACTCGCCTCCGGTGCGCTCCGCCATTACCTCTAAGACCCGGTCAGCATCCGACTTATCGCCCCGTTCCTCTCTGGTGCTGATGGTGTAGATTGTCACCCCGGTCCCCTCGGCTGCCTGGATGCTCTGTTTGAGGCTGCTGTGGCTGGAATTATCTTCACCGTCGCTCAGTATGACCAAGACTCGCGCCACCTGCTCGCCGTCGGGATATGCTGCCAGCTTCCGAGAAGCGAATGAAACCGCGTCAAATAGGGCTGTTCCACCTCCATTCGCGAGCTTCTCAATTCCCATTCCCAGTTCATTCGGTTCCGAGCTGAAATCTTGAGTGACGGTGATTTCATGCGAAAAACCTGCTATGAAGGCGAGGTCGGAGGCGCCGCTTAGCATTTTCTCCACGAACTTCGCGGCAGCGTGTTTTTCAAACGAGAAACGGTCAAGCACAGAGCCGCTGGTGTCAACAAGTAGGGCCAGGCGCAGAGGAAGCTTCGACTGCGGAGCAAATTGCTCGACCTTTTCCGGCGGCTTGTTGTCATCCAGAATCCGGATATTGGACTGCTCCAAATCATTCACCATATGTCCGTGGCTGCTGACCGCGAAGAATAGGGTGACCTGATCCACGTTGGTACGAATTGTCCAAGCGGCTGGGTCTGGAAGAGTTGGGAATACAGTCGAAGGGGTACCGCTGTTGACGCCCTCGGCCAGCGTGCTGCAATCTTCGCAACTCCCGCCGTCGGATTCGTTCCCTAAAGCACTCAACTGCGCTTTCAATCTATCGCTATTGGGGAAAGTCTGTGGCCGCAGAGAAGCGACCACGATGGTCGCTGGGCGTTGGTTCCCAGCGCCTGCGGCCCGAACAGCCCTGTTATGGGTAAGAGCAGTCAGGTTCTGGCGGGCCACGGGAGCGAACGCGTTGGTGGGGTCTTCACTCACAAAAAAGTTCAGCTCCCGCTCCATAGTTGCGAAATCGTTAAGAGCCATGGCTGCCGACGCAGCTATGTAGTGCACATTTGCCATCCCTTTGTGGTCGAGCGCGTGGACCCGCTGGGCCGTTTCCAGCACATGCTGGTATTCATGACTTCCGTTTTGGGCATAGGCCAGAGTCGAGAGGATCCTGGCATCATTGGGGCGCAGGGAAGCAGCTTGCTCCAGTTCCGTTTGCGCCGTCACAAAATCGTTCTGGGATAATGCCATCCGGCCTAGATTCAAAAACGATGCGGGAAATTTCGCATCGAGTTTGGTGGCCGCCTCAAATTCGCTCTTGGCCTGAGGAATGTCTTCCTGATCGACATAAGCGAGTCCAAGACCAATGTGGGCTGAAACAAACTTGGGATAGATCCCAATCGCCTTCTGCAAGTGCTCGATCGCCTCTTTCGAGTGCTGTGCTTTCATCAATGAAGTAGCGCGGTTGTATTCCTGCACGGCCTTGTTGGGGGCTGCCAGGTCGAGCGCCGACACCATACCCGAATCAATCAGATTCTTATTTTGCGCGCGTCGCTGATCACTGTCCTTCTGGTGCCGGTTGATTTGATCGAGGTATATTTCTGCGAAGTCCATTTTGGCGAGGGGATCAGGACCGGCGTTCATCGGCGGTATCGGTGCCTGTGCGAGCACAGAGACCTGGCCACATAGCCAGAAGGCGAGGGCCCACACGAACCGACGCTTATAGATCTTGAGCAAGCGATTATGACGCGCGGACAGCACGGAAATACTCCTGCAATGACGGGCTTTTCGCGTGGAACCTATCGAGGACGTCACGCGAAGAGTCGAGCGGGTCTCCTGCTTCTTTACCCCGGAACGTACCTGGGTCGCCACTATAGCACGCTGTCATTCTGGCGGTCATTCCGCTTGCCCATCACCTGAAAACTGGCGGAGAGGGAGGGATTCGAACCCCCGATACCCGTTAAGGTATGTCCGCTTTCGAGGCGGATCGTTTCAACCACTCACGCACCTCTCCGCGTAAAAAGTGGTCAGTGGCTCGTGGTCAGTAGCCAGTGACCTCAACGTCATACTAAGATTGCTTCTGTTCTTCTCTCCGCTTCCGGAAGAATGACTGCAACAGGTCTGCGCAACGTCGTGCCAGCACGCCTTGAGAAACTTCCATTTGGTGATTCAACTTAGGGTGATTGAGCACCTGCAGCACGGAGTGCACGGCTCCGGCTTTGGGGTCGTCCGCGCCGTATACCAGGCGTTTTAGCCGTGCGTGCACCATAGCGCCGGCGCACATTGCGCACGGCTCAATTGTAGCAAAGAGCTCACATTCTCCCAGACGATGGTTGCCGACGCGGGCGCCGGCTTCCCGCAGGGCTAAGATTTCGGCGTGGGCCGTGGGATCCACGTCGGTAAGATTGCGGTTCCAGCCGCGGCCGACAATCTTGCCGGCGCGAACGACAATCGCTCCCACCGGCACTTCGCCTGCGTCCAGAGCGCGCTGGGCGACGCGGAGTGCTTCTTCCATCCAGAGTTCGTCGGAGGTGGGGATGGATTGGTCGGTCATTGGCGAAGGAGTATTGTAGCGGGATTTCGACGGCGAACTACCGTCGGACGGTCAGCAGCGACCAAGACAAAGGCCGCGGGCGGGGCGCCCGCGCCACACCACACTTGCGACATGATATTCTTTACCCGATATGGCGATACCGAACCTGCTGCGCAAAATCTTCATGGTAGACCTGCTTCAGGGGCTGAGTGTCACCTTCCGCTATCAGGATCCCAAAGAAATTTATACGGAGCAGTATCCGCTGGAGCGGCCTCAGGTGGCGGAACGATTTCGTGGGGCGCCGCGTTTAAATGTCAATCCCGATACCAATGAAACTTTGTGTATTTCGTGCGACTTGTGCGCGCTGGCTTGTCCGGAAAATCTGATTGTGGTCTCGAGCGAACGCAACGAGAAAACCCGCCGCAAAGAACTCACCAACTTTACCTACGATTTGAGCCGCTGCATGTTCTGTGGGCTGTGCGAGGACGCCTGTCCTACCGACGCGCTGGAGTTGACCCAGGATTTCGAACTGGCTAACTACACCCGCGAAGGCGCGATATGGAATCGCGAAATGCTGGAGAAGGGGCCGCAGCCGACGCAGTATCGGAAATAGCACTTGGCACTTAGCAATTAGCATTTGGCCAGCCTTGGCCGTATTCGAACCTCAAAGTACTCAGCACTCAGGATTCAGCAATCAGCCAGTCAGGGCCACGGGTGTCTTCAAAAACATTCCGGCTCTGTGATGGCTAAATGCTAAGTGCTAAGTGCTGGTTCCTGCTGTGTCATACAGTGCATCGCGCCAAAGCCCCAGATTAAGTCTCCGGAGTAGATGCCTACTACCTCGCGATCGGGAAAGAGGTCGCCGAGGATGTCGAGGGCGAAGCGGTCGTTGGGATCATTGTAGACGGGGACCAAGACCACGCCGTTGGCAATATAAAAATTGGCGTAGCTCGCGGGCAGACGTCGTTTTTCGAAGATCACCGGAGAAGGCATCGGGAGTTCGACGATGGCGAGAGGCTTGCCATTTTGATCGGTGGCAGAGCGAAGGCGGCGGATATTTTCTCGCAGCGGCTCATAGTTGGGATCATTGGGATCGGATTCTACTGCGGTGATCACCGTGTCCGGTGAGACGAAGCGAGTGATGTCGTCTACGTGGCCGTGAGTATCGTCGCCGATGATGCCCGAAGCCAGCCAGATCACGTTTTTGATTCCTAAATAAGTGGCGAAGAGTTGTTCGTAGTCGGATCGGGTCATTTTCGGATTACGTTGCTGAACTTTGCTGAGTAGGCATTCCTCCGTGGTTAGAAGAGTGCCTTGCCCGTTGACGTCGATGGAGCCGCCTTCGAATACGACGGGACTTTTCCTGAAGACGGGCTGGATTGCACGGGCATTCGCGGTCTTGGCCATCAAGCTTCCGATTTTTTCGTCGTGACGATAGTTGGAGTATTTCGCCCAGGCATTGAAGCGCCAGGTAAGGGCCTGGGTTTCATTCCGGTCTTCAGGCTCGCGGGCGAGGGCGCCCGCGCCACACTTTACAAAAGTGCAGCCGGAGTCGCGGGTCCAGACCCGATTTGTGGGCCAGCGATGGAAGCGGATGTTTTTGTTCAGGCCATTCGCGCGACCAAGAATCTTGCGGGCGCTTTTCTCGGACGCAACATCGTTGACTATCAGTTCTACTCGTTCCTCGCGCGATAGATTTCGGATGATTTCTGCGTAGACCCAGGGAATGGGTTCGAATTTCCCTGGCCAGTCGCCTTTATAGTGAGGCCACGCCATCCATGTAGCCTCGTGCCGCTCCCACTCGGCGGGCATGCGGCTGCTCATACTTAAAGTATCGCTTGAAGTATCGTGCGACCGCGCAGTCATGATGAGCGCCAGTCCTCAGTCGAGCAGGCGGTTGGTAATTGGGGCATAGCTATCAATGCGGCGGTCGCGCAGGAAGGGCCAGTTGCGGCGAATGTCTTCGAGAGCACGCAGATCTACGTCGCCGATTAAAATTTCCTCTTTGTCATGCGAGGCCTCGGCGATAACTCTGCCAAAGGGATCACACAGGAACGAGCCGCCCCAGAATTCGAGTCCAGCGCCGGGAGCGGAGTTGCCACGGATGTTGCCGGTTTCAAATCCCACGCGGTTGACGACCGCGACGTACACGCCATTGGCGATGGCGTGAGCCCGCTGAATGGTTCGCCAGGCATCGTGCTGAGCTGCCCCGAACTCGGTTTTTTCGGCGGGATGCCATCCGATGGCGGTGGGATAGAACAGCACGTGGGCCCCTTGTAACGCGGTGATGCGCGCGCCCTCGGGATACCATTGGTCCCAACAGACGAGTGCGCCGACCCGGCCGACATTGGTGTCGAAGGCGCGATAACCAAGATCGCCGGGAGTGAAGTAAAACTTTTCGTAATAAAGAGGGTCGTCGGGGATGTGCATCTTGCGGTAAAGGCCCCGGAGCTGGCCGTCAGCGTCAAAAATCGCAGCAGTGTTGTGATAGACCCCGGCGGCGCGCTTTTCGAACAGGGAAGCGATAAGCACGATTCGCAGTTCTTTCGCGACATCTGCGAGCTTGGCGGTGGTGGGGCCGGGGATGGTTTCTGCGAGATCGAAGAGCGAGGCGTCCTCACGCTGGCAAAAGTATTGAGTCTGAAAAAGCTCGGGAAGGCAGACAATTTGCGCGCCACGTTTGGCCGCATCATGGGTGCGTTCGATGGCGCGCTGCAAGTTTTTTTCCGGGTCGGGCGTTGTGGACATCTGCACCAGTCCGACGCGGAAGTTGTCAGGCAATGGGAAAGCCTCCGTAAGACGACTTAGAATATCAGTTCTCTGTTGTCAGTTCCTGGTTCTCAGATAGCTTCGCGGTAGTACTCTCTAGTAAAGTAGTGCTTCGCAACCGACAGGGAGGTGCGACTTGAAGCATGGCAATCATGACGGCGCCGGATCTGAGCGCCACCTGCATGATCCCATCGAAGATCGGCTCATCCCTTTGGAGCCGTTGGACCCGACTCGTGTGCACTCGATTGATGACCTGGTGCGCGCCATGTCAAAGACCGCGTTCACCGGACGTCAGTTGGGTGAGGCCGCGGATGTCCTCGAAGCCATGGCTCGCGACAAAGACTGTTTCGTGGTCATGACGCTGGCGGGGGCGATGACCGTGGCCAAACAAGGTCTCATCATCGGTGAGCTGATCGATCGGGGAATTGTGAATGCGATTGTTTCTACCGGAGCTCTGATGGCGCATGGTCTGGTGGAAGCCACTGGACTCGCACATTTCCGCTATGACCCCGACGTTCCGGATGAACAACTTTACGAGCAAGGTTACAACCGGGTTTACGACACCCTGGAACCGGAGCGGAATCTGGATGACGTCGAGCGCGTGATGTTCCAGGTGCTGCAAGAATGGGATCCCAATGAGGTGATGTGTTCCTACAAGTTGAATCGGGTGATTGGCGAATATCTGTCAAAGAATGCCAAGGGTCAGAAAGGGATACTGAAATCTGCATTTGAAAAAGGGGTGCCGGTTTTTGTCCCGGCTTTTACGGACTCGGAGCTGGG
>DATHJP010000221.1:0-3625 GCA_035489695.1 Terriglobales bacterium | reverse complement strand
TGAAGTAGCACGTTCTGCTTTTCCCAGTAGCAGCCCAGACCACGTAGCGACAGGCGACTCGCCTGTCGCTATGTGGTCTGTGGAATTTCAGCGCTGAGTGAACAGTTTGCTCCATTGCTCAAGCGGAGTGATTGGATTTGGCGCGGCCTTTAGATTCGAGTGCACGTGCTCTTTGCTGCGCATTCCGATCAGCGATGAGGTCAATCCCGGCGTCGAGCGGGAAAACTGGATAGCATTTTCGGCGTCGCTGTTCATCCCCAGGGTCTGGCCTACGAAATCCGGCAGCCCATGGGTAAGCCGTGACTGATAAAGAGTGGCGCTGCCGATCACCGCAACTCCCAAGCTCGAGGCTGCGGCGAGCAGCGACATTTTTTCTTTGCCTGATGTCTGATTGGCGAGCGCATACGCCTCAGTCATGGCGAGGTTGAACGGAAGCTGGACAAAGCGGAAGTGGTGGTCGTCACCACCTGCCTGCTGTGCCAGTTTCACGACATCGAAAAGATTGAGATGTTCCCGCGCATCTTCGGCGACGCGAAATCCATTCCAGGTTGCCAATCCGTAATAACGCAACTTCCCGGCCTTCACCTGCTGCTCCAGCATGACAAATGCCTGTTGCAAGCGCTGATGAAACATCTCGCGCGAAATGTCGCTCAACTGCGACTCCGGATTGTGCACGTAAAACAGGTCAATAGTTTCTACGCCCAGATTCCGCCGCGAACGTTCGATCTGATTTTCAAGATAAACGGGAGCCATGCAGTGCAT
Source organism: Terriglobales bacterium (assembly GCA_035489695.1). Taxonomy (GTDB): domain Bacteria; phylum Acidobacteriota; class Terriglobia; order Terriglobales; family Acidobacteriaceae; genus 40CM-3-55-5. Next base: position 2,863 of record DATHJP010000221.1, on the reverse strand, counting down.
CCCACCCGCGAGCTGCTTCGGATCCAGAATCCCGGGCTCGATGTATTCGCGTGCGAAGTAGCCTCGCGGATCCTCCGGCATGGCGCCATCCAGCGAAAGATATCCAGCCTTGGTACAGATAAATACCTCGTCGCGATTCAACTCTCCAGTTCGAAATAACTGAGCGAGGGCGGCGCCAATGTTGCGCTCCGAACGCTGGTGGCGGTAATTAATCGCGGTATCGAGAAGGTTGATGCCCGAGCGCAGAGCAGTGACGATGGCCTCGATGTAGGCCTGATCGGTGGCATCATCCGGCTCGCCGAGATATGTACCGAGCCCAATGGACGAGAGCCAGAGATCGCTGACGCCGGATATTTGTTCGGCGCGGCGGAAGTGTCCGGCAGCGCGCAGTTGCGGAAAGCGATCGGAGTAACGTTCCGTGCCCTCAGCCGTGGCGTGCCCCTTGGGCATAGATGGTCAGTTTAACAGCGACATGCCGAGGTCACGCCCGGATAGACATCCAGCAGCAATGTTCGCTTTTGGGTGGCGCAGCGCTTCAGCGCTGCGATAAAGCTTCGGTATTGGATCTCTTAATTCAGGGAGAGGGTCTGCCACTCTGGTGTCCGATCCTTCACCGACCACGAGAGCCGATTATCTGGTTCTAACGTTCCCGATCCTCTCTCTGCATTTGCTCACTGCTTGGAAACGGACCTTGGCCGGGCGAAACTAAGAAGCGAAGATTCTCCAAGTGCCTGAAGATTCTTTTGCGTTTTCTCAATGCTGAGGCCGTGGGGAAATTTTCTTCGAACATCGTACGGATTTCCGCCGCAATCGTTTTGCGATGTTGCTGGGCCCGTTTACGCAAGGCTCGGTAAAGCTCTTCGGGAATGTTCCTAACGTAAAGGGTAGCCATTGGGATATCCGGCCTACATACAGCATATACCAGGGACGCTGATGCTTCGGCATCGCCGATTTGCACCTAACCCCGGCACCGGTGCTTTCCTTGACACTCCTCTCCAACGCCCTTTATTCTTTAATGTTGCTTCCTGGAAAACTTGCGCCTCTGAGCGTGCTTCCGCGGCCTGCGCGGCATCCGGGTGGGGGTGCGGAGGGTTCCCAATGTTTATCGAAATTCATCAGTTGGAACTCCAGCCTCTCGATTTCGAGGAGGAGTATCCCGCAGGCACCATCGACTTTGGACCTGATATTACCCAGCGGGGATGTCTTCAAGCTGCCGGTCGCGCCGAGTTGATTGAGGAGCATCACGGGAAACATCAGAAAATAAGGGACATACGACTAAAGGGCGAGGTGGGAACTGCTCTTGAACTGGCCTGTGCCCGTTGCCTTGAGCCGGTGGTGGAGCAGGTAGAGCGCAGTTTCGATTTGTTGTACCGTCCGCTGGGCGTCGATGCCGGACAGAAAGAGCTTTCGGTGACTACTACCGAAGCCGAAGTGAGCTACTATCAGGGCGAGGGATTGCTGCTGGAAGATGCAGTCCGGGAGCAAGTGCTGCTGGCGCTTCCTCTGAAGGTAATTTGTCGCGAGGACTGCAAAGGACTTTGCCCACATTGCGGTAAAAACCTGAACACAGAGCAATGCTCTTGCGCGGAACCTGTGGAAGATCCACGCTGGTCAGCGCTGAAAGAGATTCGCAACAAGCTGAACGCTGATACTAAAAACTAACAGTTAACGATCAGCGATCTTCAAACGAAATAATCTGGGGTCGTACAAGAATCGAGATCGAGGAATTTTATGCCAAATCCAAAACGGCGACACTCTAAAGCGCGTACCGGAAGCCGGCGCGCTCATGATTCACTGAAAAGCCATTCGCTCTCCGAATGTCCCAATTGCCACGAGCGCAAGATGCCGCATCGTGCTTGTCCAAAATGTGGTTACTACAAGGGCCGTGAAGTTGTGAATGTCGAGGAAGCCAGCTAGTTTCTCTACCACATGGCAAGCGTCATAGCTTTGGACGCGATGGGTTCCGACCGCGCGCCGCGACCCGAAATCGAAGGCGCGATTCAGGCGGCTCGTCATTACGATGTGCGGGTCGCTTTAGTCGGCCGTGAAGAACCCATCCGTGCGGAGCTTGCCCGCTATCCTGCCGCAGCCGGACTGCCGCTGGACGTCGTCAATGCCACCGAAGTCATCACCATGGAGGATAAGGCGGTCCAGGCAGTGCGCACCAAACGCGATTCTTCGCAGCGAGTGGGACTGCGAATGGTCCGTGAAGGTCGTGCAGCTGGTTTCATCACCGCAGGCAATACCGGCGCGGCCATGATCGCCGCGAAGATGGTGCTCGGCGCCATTCCTGGTGTAGATCGGCCAGCACTGGCCGCAGTTTTTCCCACCGCCGTCAATACAGTTGCCATCTTGCTCGACGTGGGCGCGAACGTAGATTGCAAACCTCACAACCTTGAGCAGTTTGCCGTCATGGGCGAAATCTATTTTCGCAGTATGTTCGGGACGAAGCGTCCGCGTGTGGGATTGCTTTCCATTGGAGAAGAGGAAACTAAGGGCAACGAGTTGACCCGTGATTCTTTCCAGCTTTTGAAACAGCTTCCGCTGAATTTTGTGGGCAATGTGGAAGGACGCGATCTGTATGGCGGCCAGGTGGACGTGATCGTTGCCGACGGGTTTGTCGGAAACGTCGCGCTGAAGACTTCGGAAGGCGTAGCCAACCTGGTTCGCGCCACGCTGAAAGAAACCCTGAAGACGACTATTACGCGGCAGGTGGGATACCTGCTCTCCCGCAGCGCGTTTGCCGATTTCAAGAAACGTCTCGACCACACGGAATATGGCGGCGCTCCGCTGTTGGGCGTCAAGGGAGTATGTTTCATTACCCACGGCTCGTCCAACGCCAATGCGATCAAGAACGCGATTC
>DATHJP010000220.1:0-4756 GCA_035489695.1 Terriglobales bacterium | reverse complement strand
ATCAACGCCAACGCCTCAGCCGGAAAACTTGCGTTACGGGGGGAACACCTCCTGCGTCGAAGTGCGTCTCGGCGACAGCTTATTTATTTTCGATTGCGGTACCGGCTTCCGCTCGCTAGGCCAGCAATTGCGTCAAGAGTTCGACAGCCGCACCATGAGCGCCCATATTTTCGTTTCTCATTTCCACTGGGACCATATTCAGGGGATTCCGTTCTTTGTCCCTCTCTATGACAAGCCGGAGAACCGCTTCATTTTCCATTCTTCCAGCCGGACCCGCAGTCTGAAGCGGGTCATGGAAGAGCAGATGGCTTCACCTTATTTCCCGGTGGATTTGAACGAGATGAAAGCCCAACGCGAATTTCACGAACTGGGTGAAGGCCGGGTTTCGCTGGACGATGTGACCCTGCAAGCCGCCTGGCTGAACCATCCTCAAGGCTGCATGGGTTTCCGGCTGGAAAGCAAAGAGGGCGTGGTGGTGTATGCCACGGACAACGAACCGGGGGATGTCGAGTTTGATAAAAGTGTGCGCAAACTGGCGGCGGGTGCCGACGTGTTGATCTATGACGCGCAGTATCTTCCTGAAGAATATGAGGCTCGCAAACGCGGCTGGGGGCATAGTCACTGGCGAGAGGCGATTAACGTCGTCATGGAAAGCGGGGCGAAAGAGCTGATTTTGTTCCACCACGACCCAGACCATGACGACAACTGCATCGATAACGTGGTACGAGAGGCGCGCAATTACTATGCGAAAGTGCGCGGTGCGGCCGAAGGCATGGAACTGACGCTGTAAGCGGCATCGAACCGTTCTTAGGGGGCAAATGATTTCTGGCGCGCACGTAATTCTCTATAGTAAAAACGCCGATGCTGACCGCGCATTTTTTCGTGACGTCCTCGGGTTCAAATTTGTGAATGCGGGACACGGCTGGCTCATCTTCGCACTACCGCTGGGAGAGGCCGCATTCCACCCGTCCGATGAGAATGGTCCGCACGAACTCTATTTCATGTGCGACGACCTGAATGCCGAGATGGCTTCGCTCGCGAAGAAGGGTGTTAAGTGCTCTGACGTGCAGCAAGCACGATGGGGTTCCATTACGAAGATGCAGCTTCCCGGTGGAGGTGAGGTCGGCCTTTATCAACCAAAGCATCCAACGGCCTTAGGCTTGAAATGAAGCGCCCGGCAAATCAGGACACTCCGCATCGAGCCTTAAACTTGCCTACCCGCACTTGCCTGCTTATACTGCGGACTTTGGCCGCCAACCTGGGGAATCTAACCTGCGAAGGTCGGCATCTGACCATTTGAACGCAATTATCGGAGATCACATGACGACGACTGTTTCCCTCGAGCAGGAAATCAATCCGTGGGAGGCGCAATCAGCGCGTTTCAATCTGGCCGCACAGAAGCTCAACCTGGATGAGGGGTTGTGGAAGGTGTTGAGCTATCCCGCCCGCGAAATCATCGTTCATATTCCTGTCGCAATGGACAACGGTCAATTGGAAGTCTTCACCGGTTTTCGGGTGCAGCATTCCATCGCTCGCGGCCCGGCGAAGGGTGGAATTCGCTATTCACCCGATGTGACACTCGATGAAGTCCGCGCTTTGGCCAGTTGGATGACCTGGAAGTGCGCCGTGGTCAACATTCCGTTTGGCGGCGCCAAAGGTGGAGTGATTTGCGATCCGCACAAGATGTCGATGGCTGAGCTGGAGCGCATGACCCGGCGTTATACCGCGGAATTATTCGAATTCATTGGGCCCGAAAAAGATGTACCCGCTCCCGACATCAACACCAACGAGCAAACCATGGCGTGGATTATGGACACCTACTCCATGCACATGCGCCAGACCGTGACCGCGGTAGTCACCGGCAAACCGATCAACATCGGCGGCTCGCGCGGACGGCGGGAAGCTACTGGACGCGGCATCATGGTGGTTTGCGACGAGGCTATCAAGAAGCTTGGGTTGAGCCGCGAATCTTCAAGAGTCATTATTCAGGGTTTTGGCAATGTAGGCTCCAACGCGGCGCGTTTAATGGCCGAGGCGGGCTACAAAGTGATTGGCATCGCCGAGGTGGATGGCGGGCTTTACCGGAAAGACGGAATTGATGTCGAGGCACTTTGGGAATACCACCAGCGGAATGGCACGGTTCACGGTTTTCCGGAAGCTGACGCGGTCGCTGCCGCCGACTTGCTGGTCACGGACTGCGAGATACTGATTCCCGCCGCCACTGAAAATCAAATTACAAGCCGTAATGCCGACCGCGTGAAATGCAGAATTCTGGCCGAGGGCGCGAACGGTCCTACTACGGCTGCGGCTGATGAGATTCTGGCGGAGAAGCGGGTTTTCGTGATTCCCGATATTCTGTGCAATGCCGGCGGCGTAACCACTTCATACTTCGAGTGGGTACAGGACCGCCAGGGTTATTTCTGGAAAGAATCCGTGGTCAACGAGCAACTCGAACACATCATGAAGACCGCTTTCGAGGACGTGGTCCGCTACGCGGAAACCCACGGAGTGAATAACCGGATTGCGGCATATATGCTGGCCATCGACCGCGTGGCCTATACCATCCGCCAACGCGGCATCTACGCCTGAGAACAAATTTCTGAACGCGAGAGCATCGGCTGGTTCACCTTTCGGGTAGCGCCGGCGTCCCGCCGGCTCCATGGGTGCCGGCGGGACGCCGGCGCTACTATCACCTTCCAGAAAGGAATTCATCATGAGCGGAACGCGAACCAGATTGGCCCTCTGGACGATACTGCTGTGCCTGCTGTGGGGATTATTTCCCGCGAACTTAGCCGCGAAATCGCAAGAGGCCTCGCCCTCTGAGCAGACGACCTCTTCGGAGAAGAAGCAGCAAAAATCCTCCGCTTCAAGCAAAAAATCCTCTTCCAAAACGCCCGGACAGAGTAGCGCGTCCACCGAAGAAATCGCTGCGGCCAAGGCTAGCGGCAAAGTGTGGGTAAATCTCGATAGTGGGGTTTATCACAAGGCTGGGCGCTGGTATGGCAAGACGAAAAACGGCAAGTTCATGTCCGAGGATGAGGCAAAACAAGCGGGCTATCGGGAATCTAAGAGGCAATAAAGGAGAGTTATGACTCGAAATCTAAGTACCCGCATTTTGATTGTCCTGTTCGCTCTCGCTCTGATGAGCAGCAGCAGCCTGGCTCAGAGCACGGATCAATCCAGCAATTCGGCTACGACTGCGAAATCGGATACAGCGGCGAAGAGCAGCAAGGCAGAGTTGTTGGATATCAACTCTGCCAGCAAAGACGAACTCCAGGCCCTGTCGGGAATCGGGGACGCTTACGCACAAAAGATCATCGATGGCCGTCCTTACAAAACCAAGACGGAACTGGTGCGGAAGAACATTATTCCCAAAGCCACGTACGAGAAAATCAGGGGCCAGATCATCGCTAAACAACCGAAGTAGTTGACGTCCAGCCTTCTGCGTCGCGCGGGGATCGGATGCGCGGCGCAGAACTCCTTCCCGCAGCCTTTCATTCATTGCTTTCGTCGTTGATAGTGGAGGATAATTCGGTATCGTCGCTGTGTGAATCTGCCGAATTCCATCACGCTCAGCCGCATCTTCAGCATCCCACTGTTGATCTGGATCCTTTCGACCAACCGATTTCATACTGTGGACGGCGAAAAGGAGCTGCTGGCTTCCGCCTTGTTCATAGCCGCCTCGATTACCGACGGCATTGACGGATACCTGGCGCGCAAGCGCGGACAGATTACGACCATGGGCATTTTGCTTGATCCCTTGGCCGACAAACTTCTGATTGCCGCCGCATTCATCACCTTGGTGCAGTTCAATCCCATCCTGGTTCCGGCGTGGATGGCGGTGGTGATTATCGGCCGGGAATTCCTGGTGAGCGGCCTGCGTTCCATCGCAGCTTCGGAGGGTTTTACCATCGAAGCCAGCGAGCTGGGCAAGTTCAAGATGCTGGTGCAAATCGTCTCCGTGGTAGCCGTGATTCTGGCGCGACGTTGGAAGGAGTGGCCGGTTTATGGTCACTATGTCTTCCCTGTGGAAACGATTGCGCGGGTGGCGATCTGGTTCATGGTGTTTCTGTCGCTGGTGTCGGCAATCGATTACTTTGCCGCCTTCTGGTCCAAGATTGATCGGCGAGTGGTGAAACGCCGGCGTCGCGCCTTCATCCTCAGCCGGCGGAGGAAGCGCGATGTCCCCGTCACCTGACCGGCAAGCTTCCGGTTCGCGCATTGCCTGCGGAACCGGCAATACCGAGCAAAGTGAATTCTCCCGGGAAGAGCGCAAGCTTCTGCTAAAGCTGGCGCACGAGGCAATTGTGGCAAGTCTCGAACACCGGGAACTCTCGCTGAGTCCTGTCCCTCCTCATTTGAACGAGTCGCGTGGAGCCTTTACAACACTGTATTTTCGAGGTGAGCTGCGAGGCTGCGTAGGCCATGTCTATCCCATCGATTCTCTCTATCGCACGGTAGCGGAGACGGCGCGGGCCGCGGCTTTTGAAGACACGCGTTTCTGGCCAATTACTCTAGATGATGCGGCTGAACTGGAGATATCTCTCAGCGTCCTGTCTCCGCTTCGACCGGTTCAGCCTGAGCAGGTGGAAGTGGGAAGGCATGGGTTGCTGGTGAGCCTGCACCAGCATCGTGGTTTGCTGCTGCCGCAAGTGCCCATCGAGCATGGATGGGATCGCGTCACCTTCCTGGAGCAGACTTGTCGCAAGGCAGGTTTGCCGTCCGACGCATGGCAGACAGGTGCGCAAATCGAAGT
>DATHJP010000219.1:0-3158 GCA_035489695.1 Terriglobales bacterium | reverse complement strand
GGCGATGTCTTCGGCAAAGACAATTTCTATTTAGAAATTCAGGATCAGGGGTTGGAGATGGAGCATCGCATCCGTCCCCAATTGTTCCAGCTCGAAAAAGATCTCGGTGTGTCTATGGTGGCGACGAACGACAGCCACTACCTTTGCGAAGACGATGCCCACGCCCAGGATGTGATGCTCTGTATTCAGACCGGCAAATCGATCCAGGATACCAACCGGATGAAGTTTCAGGGCTCCGGCTTCTACGTCAAAAGCCACGAAGAGATGTACCGGGTTTTCAAAGATTCGCCTGAAGTTCTCACCCGAACGTTGGACATAGCGGAACGCTGCAGCATGCGTCTGGAAAAGGTCAGCAATCCTTTTCCTCACTTCGACGTCCCCGATGGCTACACGCTGGACAGCTATTTTGAAGAAGTCACGAGAAAAGGCTTCGCGCGGCGGCTGGAGACGTTGCGAACTCTAGAAGATCAAGGCCGATTAAAGCACAGCCTCACGGAGTACGAACAGCGGCTCAAGCAAGAGTTGTCCATCATCCAACAGATGAGGTTTTCCGGTTATTTCCTTATAGTCTGGGATTTTATCCGCTACGCGCGTGAGCATGACATTCCGGTGGGACCCGGCCGGGGATCGGCTGCGGGATCACTGGTCTCGTATTCGATGGGCATCACCGACCTTGATCCTCTGCAGCATGAATTGCTGTTCGAGCGTTTTCTGAACCCTGAGCGCGTGTCCATGCCGGACATCGACATCGATTTCTGCATGAACCGGCGCGGCGAGGTCATCGACTACGTCACCGCGAAGTACGGCCGGGAGAACGTGGCCCAAATCATCACGTTTGGCACGATGGCGGCTAAGGCTGCGATCAAAGATGTAGGTCGTGCCATGGACATGCCTTATAGCGATGTCGACCGCATCGCCAAGATGGTGCCCAACCAGCTCAATATCAAACTTGAACATGCCATCAAGGATTCTCCCGCGCTGCAGCAGGCTTATGAGACTGATGCCCAGGTGAAGGAGCTGCTCGACACCGCGAAGAAACTTGAGGGCATGGTGCGCAACGCCGGGGTTCATGCCGCCGGAGTAGTGATCTCGCCGCGACCTCTGATTGAATTGGTTCCGCTTCACAAGACAAAGAACGACGAAATTGTCACGGCCTTTGACATGGTAGCCATCGAGAAAATGGGCTTGCTCAAAATGGATTTTCTCGGGCTTACCACCCTGACCATCCTTGATGACGCGGTGAAATTGATCGCGACCACGCGTGGGGACCGTATCACGCTGGAGGGCATTCCGCTTGAAGACAACGAGACCTATCAAAAAGTTTTTCACCGCGGACTCACATCGGGCGTGTTCCAGTTCGAATCGCATGGCATGCGAGACGTGCTCCGGCGTTATCAACCCAATTCCATCGAAGACCTTACTGCTCTCAATGCGCTGTATCGCCCCGGCCCCATCCAAGGCGGAATGATCGACGATTTCATTGATCGGAAACATGGCCGGAAAAAGATCGAATACGAGTTGCCGGAACTGCAAGAGATCCTTCAAGAGACGTTGGGTGTGATCGTCTATCAAGAACAGGTAATGCAGATTGCCCACCGGCTGGCGGGCTACTCCCTGGGTGAGGCCGACCTGCTACGGCGCGCTATGGGCAAGAAGATTGCCGAGGAAATGGCGGCGCAGCGGGAGCGCTTCGTCAGCGGTGCGACGCAGCGAGGCTATCCGCCAAGGAAGATCGAAAAGATTTTCGACCTCATGGCGCAGTTTGCCGGATACGGTTTCAACAAATCCCATTCCGCTGCCTACGCGTTGCTCGCGTATCACACTGCTTATTTGAAGACACGCTATCCGGTCGAATTCATGGCCGCCCTGCTGACTTCCGTCACCGGCAGCACCGATGATGTGGTCAAGTACATCAACGAATGCCGCGAGATGGGGATTGCCGTCGAAGCGCCCGATATCAACGTGTCCGATGCCAACTTCACGCCGCATGGCAGTGCCATCCGCTTCGGTCTCGCCGCTGTGAAAAACGTCGGGCACAATGCCATTGAATCGATTATTGCCGCGAGAACCAAGCTAGGCCGTTTTAGTTCTATCTACGAGTTCTGTGAAAAGGTCGACTTGCGGTTGCTCAACAAGCGCGTGCTGGAATCACTGATTAAAAGCGGCGCCATGGATTCACTAGGACGCCGCGGCCAATTGATGGCGGTGTTGGATAAGGCAATCGAGGGTGCGCAGAAAACCCAACGTGATGCAGAATCCGGACAGCATGGATTATTCGGTGTGTTTCAGGAGGAGACACGCACACATGATGACAAACTGCCCGATACGCCCGACTGGGACGAACACATTCGCCTGGCCAACGAGAAGGAAATACTCGGATTTTTTATCACCGGACACCCATTAGAGAAATATCGTGACAAACTCGATGACCTGCGTGCTCTCAGTACGGAAGACATCTCCGCCATGAAGTCTTCCACCGGCAAAGACGAAACCATTGCAACCGCCGGTATCATTACCAACCTCCGCGTATTAAAGTCGAAAAAGGGAGACTTCTACGCCCAAGCGAATCTGGAAGACATGGCCGGCTCGGTGGAGATGCTCGTCTTCCCCGACGCTTTCCGGCGATTGCAAGAAAAAGTCAAAATGGAAGTGCCGGTGTTGGTGCGTGGCGGGGTCCGCATTGAAGAGGGCGCCAATCCCAAGCTGACGGTGAGCGACATTATGGCTCTCGAGGACGCCAAGGTCCCCTTGCCTCGCTCGTTGCGCATCCGCATTCCCGTTGAGAGCGCGAGTGAACTTACTGTGGACGCGCTTCATAGCCTATGCGCACAGCGCAAGGGGGAAGCGAGAGTCCTATTCGACGTGGAGCGTCAGGGCGATTTCATGGTGGTCATGGAGGCGGAAGGCTATAATGTTCAGCCGGACCGCAACTTTATTGCACGCGTCGAAGAGTTGTGCGGGCGTGGCGCGGTGCGCATCATTAACTGAACTTGAAATGTGCTGCGGATGAGGGCTTCTATTCCCAGGAGTTTCAGCGCGCAAACAGGCGTGGCCCCGGCCGTAGGCAATGCCACTCTAGTGATGACCGGTGCTGAGCTCCTCCTGTCTATGGTGGAGGCGCGATGGACCGCCAGGAACGGTGACGGCAGCAAGATGGA
>DATHJP010000218.1:0-8009 GCA_035489695.1 Terriglobales bacterium | reverse complement strand
CCATGTGTACTTCGTCGCCGAGGGAGCGGAGCGCTTTGCCTCCGAGCACGGGATCCCGCTGTGCCGGAATGAAGATCTGATCATCCCACGGGAAGTCGACCGCTTGCGGGAATTTCAAGGGCGTGCGCTGGAACAGAATCCGGATCTCTTTGCCCCTGCAATCTCGCACGATACGGTGGGCGCAGTTGCACTGGATCGGGACGGGAACATTGCTGCTGCTACCTCAACCGGAGGCACGCTCAACAAAGCGCCGGGTCGACTGGGCGATTCGTCACTGATTGGATGCGGGTGCTATGCGGATAATCGAAGCGCGGCAGCCTCCACAACCGGGTGGGGCGAACCGATCATGAAGTTGGTTCTGGCCAAATGGGCGGCTGACCGGGTCGCGTCCGGCAATGCACCCGAATGGGCGGCGGACGAAGCCATCGACTATTTAAAAACACGTCTCAACGGACATGGTGGGATGATTCTTCTCGACAATCACGGTCGTTTTGGAATTGCGCACAATACTCCGCGCATGGCTTGGGCCTTGAAAACATCGGGACAGGAGAATTCCGGTATTGAGAGAGGGTAGGCATTTTTGATTGTTGAATTTTGATTTTTGATTGAAGAACCTGACGCCTAAGCTTGTATATCCCGCAATGGACGATTCTGAGCTTCACGAACGGGGCTCGAAGAACGGCAAAGTGCCACTTAAGGTGTTTCCCTTAGACGAGGGTTTGTAATCCCAGTGGATTGGCGGAGTTAGTGGCGTCCCAAAAAATCATCAACTAAGACACTCGCCTTATTGAGATGAGCTAAATCTTCCGATACCGTTTATTCACCTCAGATCAGCACGTCTGTGCAGAACCCGCGCTAGGTTCCCTTGAAGGAGTTTCCTGTGACAGTGTCCATTCGACTGCGTATCGTGTTTTTGTGCCTGCTGCTTGGGGCAGCTTTGGGCTGTGGCGGGGCCGCGTATTCTGCATCGCCATCGCCAGTACCTTCCCCCAAGGCGCAAAGTCCTTCGATCACGCTGAGCGCCCAACCAGGCACGATCGGCAGCGGATCATCTTCCGTGCTGCAATGGAGTTCAAGCAATACAACTTCCGTCACCCTGAAAGGGCTGGGCACATTTGGCGCAACCGGGTCAGTTAAAGTCACGCCTACTGCGACCACCACTTATACCGCGACTGCCACTGGGCCGGCAGGAACTACCTCTGCTTCTACGACAGTAACGATCACGGCCACGCCGCCCCCACCACCTCCACCTCCACCGCCGCCACCTCCACCACCACCTCCTCCGCCGCCACCTCCTCCGCCGCCGCCACCGGGGGTGCCAGTGTTCTCGCACGTGTTTGTAGTGGTAGAGGAAAACCACGGCTATTCCAGCGTGATCGGAAGTTCATCGATGCCATATTTGAACTCTTTGGCCTCGCAGTACGGGCTGGCCACACAGTTCTATGCCAATACACATCCCTCGATTGGGAACTATTTCATGCTGACGGCAGGTCAAATCATTACCAACAATGACAGCTACAGCACTACCGTCACCGCCGACAATATTGTTCGTCACTTCCTGACTGCGGGCAAGACTTGGAAGTCGTATGCCGAAAGCCTTCCAAATGTCGGCTATGTCGGAGGAGACGTCTATCCGTATGTTCGACATCACAATCCGTTTTCGTATTTTTCGGACGTGGTGAACAGTAGCAATGAGAAAAATTACCTGGTTCCCTTCAGCCAGTTTGCAACCGACATGAAGAATAACCAGCTGCCGCAGTTTTCTTTCATCATCCCCAACCAGTTAAATAACGCGCATGATGGCACTCTGAATCAAGCCGATGCCTGGCTGAAGACGAACATCGCGCCTCTGATTTCAAACTCCGCCTTCAGCAATGGATTACTAATCATTCTGTTCGACGAAGCGGACACTAGTGATTCGAGCCACGGCGGCGGACACATCGCCATGCTGGTCATCAGTCCCAAGGGGAAGAAGGCCTACAAATCGACAACGTTCTATCAGCACCAAAGCGCGCTTCGGCTAATTCTCCAGGGACTCGGAATCACGAGCTATCCTGGCGCCGCCGGCAGCGCTCCCAGCATGACTGAATTCTTCTAATTCGTTCTGCTGGTGTGGAGGGTGTGTGATCCCGCGCGGGCGGATCTAGGCTCCCTCCACTGCCTCTTTGATCCACGGCACTCAGCCGTCAAGCGCGCAACCTCCTACCAACTTGCTTTCGCCTTCCTCTTGATGTAAAAAACAGCGAATCACCTACCAACAACCACATCTTTCGTTTGCCCGCCTCCGGCAGGGGAGCCTTTTGCCGTCTGCCCATAAACTCGCGAAGAATTTGATTGGGGAAACTATATGAAGACACGCCAATTCGTCTCGCTTGCCTCGTTGATGCTTCTGCTGAGCACGCTTGCATTCTCGCAAGGTGCGGCCACCGGTGACCTGCACGTCACCGTCAAAGATCCGAAAGGCGGGGTGGTAACCAACGCCACAGTCACTGCCCGTGATGAAGCCAGGGCATTCGAGCGCTCCACCACGACGAATACCGAGGGGGAATATCGCATCCTGGCACTGCCGCCGGGAAAATATTCCATAGTGATTGAAGCCCCAGGCTTTGCGAAAACTACCGCCAACCAGACCATCACAGTGGGACAGATGGCGGAATTGCCAGTCACGCTGTCGGTTGCCGGCACCCAGGAAACAGTCAACGTCAGCTCTGCTGCCGAACTGGTGGAGACACAGCGCAGTTCTTCGACCGATACTATCGAACAACGCCGAATTGACAATCTTCCCATCAACGGCCGCAATTACATTAACTTTGCTCTCACTGATTCGCGCCTGGCTCGCGACGACGCTCCTTCGATCGGGGCTGCTCCCACTTCCGGATTGAACATGAGTGGGCAGCGTGCGCGCGCCAACCTGGTGAACGTTGACGGCGCGGACGCCGTGGACAACTCGACCAACGGCATCCGGTCAACAGTTTCCCAGGAGGCGGTACAGGAATTTCAGATCATCACCAACGGCTATGCCGCTGAATATGGCCGGGCTTCGGGTGGGGTAGTGAATATCATCAGCCGCTCCGGATCAAATGACATGCACGGCTCGGTCTTCGGCTATCTTCGCAATCGAAATTTTCAGGCGGTGAATCCCTTCAGTACTGTTTCTAATCCCGCATACACACGGGTGCAGGCGGGAGCCGCTTTTGGCGGTCCCATTATCAAAGACAAGACTTTTTACTATTTCTCGTATGAAGGGACTTGGCGGCAGGAAACTGGGTTCTCTTCGATCGGAGCTAATAACTTCGGCTTAATTCCGTTCAACACGACTCAGGTAGGCCAGCCTTTCGGAACAGTTCTGCTAACGCCTGAGCAGGTCGGGTTCCTCACTAATCCCGCCGTGTTGCAGCAGGAACAAACGAACCCATTCTTTGCTCAGGAAGTGGGGCAGTACACGGGATTGGCAGCCGCCTCCTCGGGTATGGCGCTCAGTGGAGTGTGGCCGCAGTCAGTGAGTGTCGTTCCGAATTTCAGCGCCTTTCCCACGTCGTGCACACCGCCTGGCCCGTGCTTTGTGCCGCCGTCTTACGTACCGCTCAATAGTCTGATCGGAAATTTTCCGGTTTCCGAGCGGACCGACCTTTACTCGCTCCGCCTGGACCACAATTTCACCAACAATAACCGGATCATGCTAGCTGGACGTGTGAGTCCGAGCGACTTGACTGGGATACAGGTGCAAGCGCAGGGACCGCAAAACTTCGGTCAGAACTCGTTCTCGCGCACTTCAACACAGAACTATCATGATTGGAGCTTCACTGGCCAGGATCAGTGGACGTTAGGCACGAATAAGATCAACGAATTTCGTTTCCAGTACGCCCGTCGCGGATTGCTTTACAGCTTCTCGCGCGGACCTGGAGGCGGCAACGTAGCTGTCAACATTCCCGGATTCGCCTTTTTTGGACGAGAGCCTTTCTCCTTTGTCCGGCGCACCGAGCAGCGCTACCAGTTGACTGACAACTTTTCCTGGTCGAAGGGCCCGCACAATATCAAATTCGGCGTAGACGGGAACTACATCCCGCTCACCGCTGACTTCACGGTAAATTTCGGAGGATTGTACAACTTCGGATCGCAGAACATTTTCAGCAACCCACCAATTGCACCCCCATCCAAAACTACATTCCCGGCATTCAGCCCGGTGCAGTCCTATGGCGCGGGTATCCCGTCGAACATGGTGCAGGGCGTAGGCAATCCCCATGACGCATTCAGCAACACGACTCTTGGCTTGTTCGTTCAGGATAGCTGGCGAATACGATCGAACTTGACGCTTAACTACGGCGTTCGCTACGACGTGGAATTCACGCCCACATTCAGCCCGCTCAATTCAATCGCCGCCTTCGGACAGAATGCCCTAGGGATTACGCAGGGGATTCCTCGAGACTTCAACAATGTCGCTCCACGAATTGGCCTGGCGTGGGATCCAGCTAAGGATGGCAAGGCCGTGGTTCGCGCCTCGTATGGATTGTTCTACGACCATCCGCTGCTGGCGCTCGCCTTCGATTCTGATGTGGCCGATGCTTCGCAGGCGCCGCAAATTGTTCTCTTCCCTGGCGCTCCCGGCAATTGCTCCTTGAATGCCAGCAATGCTTTCCAAGGATTGCTATCGTGCCTGCCCCCTGCGTTCAACTATTTGCCGAACGAGCAGCGGTTCAATCCGACGCCCAATGCGCCGTCCATCTTCGTGGGACAGGCTTACCTCAACCCCACTTCGCCGGTACCTCTAGCGATCCAGCCGTTCGGGTTTCCCGTCGCTAAAAATTTTCAATATGCTTCTTCGCAGCAGGCGAATCTTACGTACGAACGCGAACTGGGACACGACCTCTCGCTGGGCCTGGAATACAACTTCAATGGCGGACGTCACCTGAACCGGCCCATCAACATCAACGCGAACAAATCGCAATTCCTGATTGCTAACTGGCAGGCCGCGGTGGCAACGGCAACGGCTCTCGGCATTCAGCCCAGCGATCCAAATTTTCCCAGCAATCCGCTGGCGGTCGGGACACAAAATCCCCTGATCTTTCCGCCCTGTGGCGGTGCCAGTCCTAGTGGTCCATTCTACGTACCCGCTGCGCTGGTAAGTTTCTTCCGGCCATCCGGATTCAACCCGTCACTGATGGGGGTGCTTGCCCCTTGTGTGCCGCTGGCAACGCAAATTTTGCAAGCCGACGGCCTGATGTCGAATTGTGATCCCACCACATTGGCGAATTGCGTCCCCTTCAGTGATATGCCCGGGAATTTTTCCAATGGCAGCTCTGTTTATCACGGACTCACTGCCAATCTAAAAAAACGCTTTGGACAACATTACGAGTTCCTGGGTTCTTACACCTGGTCGCATACCATTGACGACTCTACTGATTTGCAATCACCGCTGGAGCCGCAAAACAATTACGATCTTCGGGCGGAACGTTCTAATTCGTTGTTTGATCAGCGTCACCGCTTTGTGTTCAGCGGCGTTTATCAGAGCGGCACTTTATCCGGCGGCTTCTGGAGTAAGTTCTTTTCGGATTGGACGGTAGCTCCGATCATTGAAGCCGCGTCCGGCCGGCCGTTCAATATCATCACCGGCGACGATCGCAACTTCGACTTCAGCACGCCGACTGATCGTCCGTTAATCGTGGCGGCGGGGACGGGGCCGAACTCTTGCGGCGATGTGGCTGCTGCGTCACGTTTCTCGCCAACTGGATTCTTGCAACCCGCATGCTTCCTGGACGGAACTCTGAATGGAAACCTGGGCCGTAATGCCGGCACCAAGCCGATGAACGTTTTCACTGATATTCGGGTCAGCAAACGAATTCATTTGGGTGAACGTTTGGCATTGGACGGATTGGTGGACGCTTTTAACTTCATCAACCGCTTCAATGTTGCAGATGTCAACCCGCTCTGGGATAGCGGCCAGAAAGCAACCGCGGCGTTCGATCCGCGGCAGTTGCAATTTGCGCTCAAGCTGACGTGGTAGGAAGAAACTTTCGATTTACGATTGCCGATTTACGATTGTTGATTTTTACCAGCCTTTCTAAGGACATGGCAGCTGTGATGATGCGGAAAACTCTACTTCTTTGCCTACTCCTGCTTTTGCTTACCAGCCTGGCTGCTGGCCAGAGCGAGATCACGGTCGAGCATAACGTGCCCGCAAAGATGCGGGATGGCGTCGTGCTGCACGCGGATATCTACCGTCCAAAGACCGAAGGAAGGTTTCCAGTTCTACTCCAGCGCACGCCTTACAACAAAGACGGAGAGGTCGAGTTCGGGCTAAAGGCTGCCGCGCGGGGCTATGTAACCATCATTCAGGATGTTCGAGGACGTTTTTCGTCCGAAGGCGAGTGGTACACCTTTAAACATGAACCTGATGACGGATATGACACTGTCGAATGGGCCGCGGCTTTGCCTTATTCCAACGGGAAGGTAGGAATGTTTGGCGGTTCTTATGTCGGCGCGACTCAGATGCTTGCCGCCTTAGCGCAGCCTCCGCACCTCGCCGGAATTTTTCCCGTCGTTACCGCTTCCAATTATCACGATGGTTGGACGTACCAAGGGGGTGCCTTCGAACAGTGGTTCAGCGAATCCTGGACGTCAGGGCTGGCACAAAATACCCTTCAACGCCGTGTGCAGAAAAACACAAACGCTTTGTCCTGGGCGGTGAAATTGCCGCTCTCCAGTTATCCAGTTCTCGAACCGGGCACAGGGGACGGGTTGGCGACTTATTTCCTCGATTGGCTGCAACATCCAACCTACGACGATTATTGGCGGACGTGGTCCATCGAAGATCACTATTCCCAAATCCAGGTTCCGGCTTACCACATGGGCGGCTGGTACGACATCTTCATGGGCGGGACCTTACGCAACTATGCCGGAATCAAGGCCCACGGCGGCAGCGAGGCAGCTCGGCGGGGCCAGCGTTTGATGATCGGGCCGTGGTATCACGGTCCCTTCACGGGAAAAACAGGCGACGTTGATTTTGGCAGCGAGGCCAACTTTGAGAAAGCCACTGATGACGTCACGCTGCGCTGGTACGACTATGTGCTGAAGGGTATTCAAAACGGAGTGGAGAAAGAGAAACCCGTCAAGATTTTCGTGATGGGAAAAAACGTATGGCGCGAAGAAGATGATTGGCCGCTGGCCCGGGCTAAGAGCACGCGCTTCTACCTGCATTCGGGAGGTAAGGCAAATGCATTGTCGGGCGGCGGCACGCTGAACACCGTTGCACCTCAGGCCGAAACCAGAGACAGTTTTGTGTACGACCCCTCCGATCCCGTGCCCACCCGTGGTGGAGGCCTCTGCTGCGACAACGAACATCTGGCGTCGGGTGCATTCGATCAGCGCCCTAACGAAAATCGAAATGATGTGCTGGTCTACACCACCCCCGTCCTTCCGGAGGACATGGAAGTCACCGGGCCGATCTCGGTTGAACTTTACGTCAGCTCATCCGTGGCGGACACGGACTTCACGGCCAAACTGGTTGATGTCCGGCCTGACGGGTACGCGCAGAATTTGACTGACGGAATCTTGCGCGCGCGGTATCGCACCTCGCAGGAAAAACCTGAACTCATGCAGCCCGGCAATATTTACAAGTTCACTATCGACGTGTGGGCTACGAGCAATATCTTTCTTGCCGGACATCGCCTGCTGCTGGAAATTTCCAGCAGCAACTTTCCGCGCTTCGATCGCAACCTTAACACCGGCGAGGATCCTGAACGTGGGTCGCGCTGGGTCAAAGCCACGAATTCCATTTATCATGACCGGGAACATCCATCCGCTTTGATATTGCCGCTGATACCTCGCTGAGTTCGTACCCAATCAGAATATTCTGCCGAAAGCATTTTGCCTTCATCGGCCTGCTAAACTGCTGGTTTCTGCTCAACTGGGAGAATAAATGGCCGAGTCTTATGCTCCAACCCCGCGCACTCGCGTCACTCGCGAACCGGAGCGCGCGGTTTACGATCGCGCAGCCGCCTACCAGATTCTCG
>DATHJP010000217.1:0-9405 GCA_035489695.1 Terriglobales bacterium | reverse complement strand
CTCACGCTTCAGTGGAGTACGTGGACGTGGGCGCCATCGGTCAGGATGCATTAAAAGAAACTGCCTACATCGGCCATTTGCGCACCGTCGACGCGCTCGCTCACGTAGTTCGCGCCTTCGAGGATCCTGCGATCCCGCATGTCGGCCCAATCGACCCGTTGCGCGACATCAAGAATGTGGAATTCGATCTGATGGTCAGCGATCTTGGTCAGATCGAAAAGCGGATGGAACGCCTGGAAAAAGATTTGAAAAAAATGCGCTCGCCGGAACTGGAAAAGGAATTCGATCTGCTGAAGCGTGCCAAAGCTCATCTGGAATCGGAGCGGCCGCTGCGCGAGATGGAGATGACGCCGGAGGACAAGAAACGCCTCCGCGGATTCATGTTCCTAAGCGAAAAACCGATTCTTTATGTGCTGAACGTAAGCGAAGCTCAGGAACTGGGTAAGGAATTGGAAAATGCAGTTGGCAGATTCAAGCTCAGTGAAGTAGCTTCGCGTCCTAATGCGGGCGCCACTGCCATCTGCGGCAGGGTGGAGGCGGAACTGGCGGAAATGAGCGATGCCGATGCTGCGGAATTTCTCTCCAGCTACGGCTTGAAAGAAAGTGGCTTGGTTCGCCTGATCCGGACCACATATATGTTGCTGGGCCTGGTTAGTTTCTTTACCGTCGGCGAAGATGAATGCCGCGCCTGGACAATCCCCGTCCACACGCGCGCGGTGGAAGCTGCCGGAGCCATCCACTCCGATTTGGAGAAACATTTCATCCGCGCCGAGACAATTCGTTGGGATCAACTGCTGGAAGCAGGTTCAGAAGCCAACGCTCGGGCTCGTGGAATCCTGCGTCTCGAGGGCAAAGACTACATCGTGCAGGACGGGGATGTGTTGCATATCCGGCATAGTGGGTAGGTGGTTGCAGCATAGAAGAACAGGTTATTCAATAACCAGTTTTCAGTTCTACGTTCTCAGTTCTCAGATTGTTCAGTCGTCACAGACAATCCTAAGGTTTCCTCGGAAACTAGGACTATGGGACAGTCTTACCGCCAACTGATCGCCTGGCAGAAGTCGATGGACTTCGTAATGGACGTTTACAAAGTAACAAAGGCCTTTCCTCGTGATGAAGTCTACGGGCTTGCCACTCAGTTGCGTAGGGCTGCGGTTGCGGTACCCACCAACATCGCTGACGGGCAAGCACGCTTTTCACCCAACGAGTTCTTTTATTTTCTAGGCCGTGCCCGAGGAGCCTTGGTAGAAGTTGAAACTCAGCTTCTTATCGCCCAGAACCTCAATTACTTCACCGCCGAGCAAGGCCAGCAACTGCTAAATAAAGCCGCGGACGTGGGCAAAATCTTGAACGGTCTGATCGCATCCATCCGACCCGCCGCCTGAGAACTGAGAACCAGGAACAGCGAACTGTTATTATCTCTCGCGCCGATGAACCCTATTCTACTCAGTGTTCTCATGGGCCTGACCGCGGCCGCGGCCAATGTTTTCGGCGGCGCCATCATTGTCCAGAAGCATTGGGACCGTTCCTACCTGAAATATTTTGTCGCCTTGGGGGCGGGATTCATGCTGGCGACCGCCATCATTGAGATATTTCCCGCCAGCCTGGAATTGCGAGGTAAAAGTGCCGCGTTCCTGGTTCTAGTCGGATATCTAATCATTCATTTTTTCGAGCACACGGTCACGCCGCATTTCCACTTCGGAGAAGAAACCCACCAGGACGAATTCGTGCAAAGTCACAAGAGTTATTCGGTTCTCATCGGACTCACCATTCATACTTTTTTCGATGGGATTGCCATCGCTTCGGGCTTTATCGTTTCCAACTGGTTGGGATGGATTATTTTTCTCGCCGTCTTCCTCCACAAGATTCCGGAAGGGTTTACCGTGGCCTCGATCATGCTCGCCAGCGGCCAGAGCCGGCGTACCGCCTGGGGCGCATCCATGCTGCTTGGAGCCGCCACGCTGGCGGGAGTACTGACCATGGCGCTGCTGCGCCACCAGGTGAGTTTCGGGCTGCCACTTTCGGCTGGGGTGACAATTTACGTTGCAGCCTCAGATCTTATGCCAGAGGTGAACCGCGAACCGGGCGTCAAGATGGCACTGCTGGTGTTCTTGGGAGTGGGAGTGTTTTTCGTACTCGACTACTTCGTACACATCCACTAGCGAGAACTGAACCGGTCTTATTCCACGGTATGCTTGGCCGTGTAACCTTCCCGCGCGACAATCTGGAATTTGACGTCCTTGCCTTTTTGGTCACGGATTTTCAGTGGACTCCCATCGGGCCCGACCAACTCAACTTTCAGTTTGCGGTAGGTCCCATCGAGCTTGGGATTGGTGGGACGATAAGCAATACTGTACTGATTACGAATGTCGCTTCCGATGTCGCGGAAAATCTCGGGAAGTTCGCCCTCAAACCGGGGCTGGTAAAAGCGTCCGCCGGTCATGCGGGCAAAAGCGGTCAACTGATTGTCGGCTTGCAGATAATCCATATTAGTGATCGGGATGCCCGCTCCATGGGAGTAGCCGGTGCAGCCATGGGTCTCACAATAATTCCGCAGAGCCCATCCAATGCTGACCGGGAAAATCGTGACATCGCGAGTGCTCTTGACCTTCTTGATGATCTGATCAAGGTTGAGCTTGCTAAAGGTATCCACGCCCGTGGTGATCACGATCACATATTTGCGGCCGCCCGGGATACCGTCCAATCGGTCCAGCGTGTCATAGAGTGCGTCGAATAAATTGGTCTCCGTGAAGCCGGGGATGCGCAACTGGCTCAGTCCGCCATAAACCGCGCGTTTATCCTGGGTAAAATCCACCAGGATGTAGGGCTTCATGTCATAAGAAACTACCGCTACCCAATCATCCTTCTTGAGCGAGTTGGCGAAAGCATAACCGGCATTCAGCGCGTCCCTCATGAAGTAGTAATTGGTAGAAGCAAATTCGACCAGCAGCACAGCCGTTATCGGTGCTTCCGACTGGTTGAAGTTGCTGATGGTTTGTGCCGAACCATCTTCGGAGATGCGGAAATTGTCCTTTTTCAGCCCGGGGACGAATTGCCCGTTCTTGGTTGTGACCAGAACATCCACATTGACCAGGGGCACGTCCACTTTGATCGAATAGTCGGGCATGCCCTCCACCTTCTTCGGCTTTTCCGGGGGCGGAAGCGGAGGCTCCTCTTTCTTCTTCGGGACTACATAGGGACCGGTGTCGTTCTGTGGGCCTCCGGCGGCCGGAGGAGGCTCTTGGGTTTGCTGGCCATTGGCCGGTGACTGGGGCGCGGGCTGATCCTGGGCTAGGAGGGCCTGGCCCCCGGAGGTTACTAAGGTAATACCCAGCAGTGCGAAAGCGGTGTACCTGCGAAATAGATGCAAATTAAGCTGGTAAGCAGTGGAAAACATGGAACTCCTCAGGAAACCCTGTGCTAGTATAGACGCAGAATTTCGCGATTGGGATGTTTTGCTTGGCATCGGTTTGAACTCCTCCTACCTGGCAATTCAACACGCGAAGTGTAATTTTTTTTGGCGGACCTGTTGGCGGTCCTCCGGGGCAAATTTCATGAGACGAGTCGTTCTTGGGTGTGTACTCTGCTTTTTTTTATCTTCTCTGGCCGGAAACGCTGAGAATTCCAAGCCGGTTCCCACCATCGCAGTGAGCCAGATCCACGCCGGAATGAAGGGCGTAGCGTACACCGTATTCCAGGGTGTTAAGCCGGAAGCGATGGATGTGGAAGTACTTGGTGTTCTCAGAAACGCCAATGGACCAAAAGGCGACATTATTCTTGTTCGCCTCGGTGGCGCCAAAGCCGAGTACACCGGCGTGGTTGCCGGCATGAGTGGCAGTCCGGTTTATTTCGACGGCAAGCTGGCAGGAGCGTTGGCTTTCCGTATTGGCGAATTTTCCAAAGAACCCATCGCCGGGGTCACTCCCATTGCGGAGATGCTGGAAATCAATGCCATGGACCGTAGCCCGGTAAGTGGTTCCTTGCCGGCAACAAGTTCGAGCGATGCTACCAGCAGGACCGCCAGCCCAGGCGTTTCCACGATTCCATCGCAAAATTTTGCCAATTATCTGAAGCCTATTGAAGCCCCATTGGTATTCAATGGATTTTCGGAAGACACAATCCAGCGGTTCGCTCCGCAGTTCGCTGCTGCCGGAATCGTTCCAGTGATGGGCACGGGATCGGTCAGCGATGCCAAGCAGCCTGAACCTCTGGAACCGGGCTCAGCCATCAGCGCCATCCTGGTGCGGGGCGATATGGATATCGCCGCGACTTGCACTGTCACCTACATGGACGCCAAGCATCTGCTCGCCTGCGGACATCCGCTGCTGCAGTTCGGCATGGTGGATTTGCCCATGACGAAAGCTCAGGTGGTGGCGACCCTTCCATCGCCGCTGAACGCATTCAAGATCGTGAACGCCACCGAAGCGGTAGGTGCTTTCGTCCAGGACCGGCACACCGGCATCATGGGTGAGTTCGGCAAGAAGCCAGACATGATTCCGGTCACACTCAACATTTATGGCGGACCCAAGAGCCGGCAGTTTCATTACGAAGTTTTGAATAATGCGCGGCTGAGTCCTGTGGCCATGATGGCAACGGTTTTTAACGCGCTCCATGGCGTGAATGATTACGGCGAAGAAATTACTTATCGCATGAGCGGACGCATCAGCGTCAACGGCTACCCGGACGTGACCGTAGAAAACATGTTCGCGGTTGCAGATGGAGGACAACCGGCCGCGGTGCTGGCTGCGCTGTCTCTCGGTGACCGTTTCAGTCGCATTTACGATAACCC
This sequence comes from Terriglobales bacterium, assembly GCA_035489695.1. Lineage (GTDB taxonomy): Bacteria > Acidobacteriota > Terriglobia > Terriglobales > Acidobacteriaceae > 40CM-3-55-5. The sequence continues at coordinate 4,616 of DATHJP010000217.1, read as the reverse complement.
GTATACGGTGCCGGATATCCAAGGTGTGCAACTGGATTTTGATCTGGAGCGAGATCGCCGATGGGCCCGCCTGGAGGCCGCTCGCACCGACGTCACCGAAGCCCGTCCGGGCGATGAGATCAGTATCGAAGCGGTGCTGCGTCCCTACCGGGGCGAGAGCATCGTGAACCACATCCCCATACATATTCCAACTTCTACTTCAAAAGGGCCGTTGCGGATTCTAGTCAGCGATGGTGACACCATTGACCGCATCCGGCACGGAGCTCCCTTATTTGGACGAAAGCTGGAGTTGGCTTCTACGATCGCTCTACTGAACAAGCAGCATGTCAATAATCGGGTTTACGTTTCGCTGCTGGAAGCCGACCCAGAAGCCATGGTGGCGGACAAGGTGATGCCTGCCCTCCCGCTCTCCATTATGAATGTGATGGATGGCATGCGCGGCACCCAGGACATGGTCGTCCTTGGCGAGTCTTCGGTGAACGAAGCGGCCACGGCCCCTCTGGACTACGTGGTTGCGGGCGCACAGGTACTGACCATCACGGTGAAGTAGTTTCGTTTGTCGCGCCTGTCATATCCGCTGGAGACTGGTACTCGACACTCGCCTCCGCGTGATACCCTGAATTCATCCGCTAAAACTGAATACGAGGTACGAACTTGCGTCTGCGTCAGCTGTGCATCATGATTTCGGGGCTTCTCCTGCTGTTTTTCGCCTTTCCCGCCGCCGGCGAGGGCACACGGACTTGGGAACAATCGAGGTTCGATGACCTGATTAAAGGCACTGGAAAGGGCGTAGCCATTCGAAGCGCCGGTGGTTTAGAACTTGCTCCCGCGTTCAAGTCCATCGCTACTACCCCATCCACTTACATCTGGTCGATCGCCGCCGACCAGGCCGGCAACCTGTACGCTGCGACCGGCGCGCCTGCCCGGGTCTATCGCATTACGCCGGACGGCCAATCGACTCCAATCTTCGAGCCTCAGGAATTGCAGGTACAAGCCCTGGTGGTGGATAACAGCGGCATTATCTACGCTGCTACCAATCCGGATGGGAAGGTCTATCGCATCGAACATCTTCCAGTTCCGGCCGCAAGTTCAGCCGAGGCGGGCAAAGAGGCAGCGCGCAAAATCAGATCGACGAGCGAATACTCCGCGTCAGTCTATTTCGATCCGAAGACGAAATACATCTGGGATCTCGCCTTGGATGGGGCCAACAATCTGTACGTAGCCACGGGCGATCGCGGGGAAATCTTCCGGGTGACGCCACGGGAGCACTCGATATTTTTCAAAAGCGACGAAGCGCACATTCGTGTGCTGGCGTTTGATCCCAAAGGAAACTTGATCGCCGGTTCCGACGGGAGCGGACTGGTGTACAGAATCTCGCCCAGCGGCGACGGATTCGTCCTTTATAGCGCCCCAAAAAAAGAAATCACCGCACTGGCAATTGACAAGGCTGGCAATATCTTTGCCGCCGGCGCGGGGGAAAGGCGTACAGTGCCGGCGCAGCCAAGCTTCCCTGCCAACTCAGCGCCCAGCTCAATGCCTTCTCCGACAAACCAGCCGCAAGGCGGTCTGGTGATCTCCAATGTGACTCCGGCAAACCCATCCGTGACCGGGCCGCTGCCTGCCCAAGGCGCAAGCTCAAGCGGTGGTTCGGAGATTTATCGGGTCGCGCCCGACGGCTCTCCTTCGCGCATATGGACTTCCAGCAACGATCTGGTTTATGCGCTTGCCTTCGATCAGCGCGGGCGATTGCTGGCCGGTACAGGGAATCGAGGGCACATTTTTGCCATCGGGGGCGAGGACGAATTTACTGATCTGCTGAAGGCCAGCGCCACTCAGGTCACTGCTTTCGCCAAGGCTCCAAGTGGGGGTCTCTATGCTTCAACCAGCAACCTGGGCAAGGTTTTCCTGCTGGGCGCTACCACTGAGTCGGTGGGAAGCTACGAAAGCGATGTTTTTGATGCCCATATCTTCTCTCGGTGGGGCCGTGCTGAATTTCGCGGGGTGGGTAATGTGGAACTATTTGCCCGCAGCGGCAATGTAGATAATCCGGATCGCAATTGGAGTCCGTGGAAAAAAATTGATTTACTAAAAGACGCCGAGGTCAGCGTTCCGCCGGCCCGGTTCATTCAATGGAAAGCTGTTCTGCGCGCTGGCGACCCCGCTCCACGCGTGGACAGTATCGCGCTGAACTATCTGCCCAAGAACGTGGCGCCGGACTTCGATGACGTCACAGTACAGATCGCTACCCGTTACCAATCGCTTCCCAAGCCGGTGGGCACCGATATGAATATGATGGCCGGCGGGATCCCGCAGCCGCGTTTCGACAGCTCTCCTCCTGCCGTGCACGACCGAGATTCTATCGGAGTGCGATGGGCGGTCCACGACGACAACGATGATCAGATGGTCTACGCCGTCTATTATCGCGGCGACGGAGAAAACCGTTGGTTGTTGCTTAAGGACAATCTGACCGACAAGTTTTATTCCTTCGACGCTTCCCTTTTGCCGGATGGTGGCTACACCTTCAAGGTGGTAGCTTCGGATGCTCCTTCCCATTCTCCCGATCAGGCTCTGACCACGGAAAAAGAGAGCACGCGCATCGAGGTGGACACCACGCCGCCGCAGATTGAGAATCTGGCGGCATTCGTTGAGGGTGGACAGATTCACGTAACTTTTCGTTCAAACGACAGCTTCTCGTCTATTAAACGCGCCGAATATTCGGTTGATGCCGGGGATTGGCAGTTCATTGAACCGCTGGGACAGCTTTCCGATTCCAAGCTTGAGAGCTACGATTTCCGGGCTCCTATGCCCCCGAAATCGTCCTCGGAATCATCTATGGCGGCGACCGGGACCGACGGCAGAGGTGCCAGCAGTGGTCAAATGGAACACGTGGTCGTGGTACGTGTGTATGACCGCTACGACAACATGAATTCGGCAAAGACAGTGATCAGGGGCGGCAGCGCAAAGTAGAAAGACCGCGGCCAGCATCACTGAGAGAAAGTTCCGGTCCCGTATTCACTGCTAAAATCCTTACATGCTGGCGTTTTTGCGGACGATCGGCTGGCTTGTGGTTATCGTTTACGCGAGTATTCCATCTTTCTGGCTGTTGATCCATCCACGGGTTGAGTATTGGCGCACAAGACGGCGGTCCCCTTACCAGTTCCTGATTCCAGTCTGGGTAACGATGTGGATTGCGCTCGCGCTCATCACCGCGCCATGGAGGCGTGTCTCGCTGTACGAGACGGGCTGGACGTGGATTCCTGCAGCAATTCTTTTTCTGCTTGGATTATGGCTTTACAAAAGTTCAGGAAAGCACTTCAGCGGCGCGCAACTCAGCGGTGCGGCTGAACTCCTGCCGGCGCACGGCGAACAGCGGTTGGTAGTCTCGGGAATCCGAACCCGCATCCGGCACCCTGTCTACTTGGGACATTTCTGCGAGATGCTGGCTTGGAGTATCGGCACCGGGTTGGCTGTGCTTTATGTTTTAACCGCGTTCGCTGCAGTAACCGGAGTAGTCATGATCCGATTAGAAGACAAGGAACTCGAACAGCGGTTTGGGGAGGAGTATCGGCGCTATCGCAGTCATGTTCCAGCGCTGATTCCTTCGCTGTGGAAGGCAGGCTTCTCAGGACAAGGGCTCAAAGGCGATAGCTAACTTTCTTCATGCGCTTCGAATTTTTCGTTGCTACTCGATATCTCCGTGCCAAGCGCCGCCAGGCTGTCATTGGCGTCATTACTGGCATTTCGATCGCTGGGGTTGCTGCCGGCGTAGCCTCTCTGATTGTTGCTCTCTCCATCAACAATGGATTCCGCCAGGATCTGCAGGATCGTCTTCTGGGTTCGACTTCTCACATCAACCTGTTACGCATTGAGAGTGATGGCATCAAGGATTGGCGTCCGCTGATGGATCGTCTGTCGAAACAACCTCACGTCGTGGCCACCGCGCCCGCTGTGTACGAGCAAGTACTGATTTCTCGCGGAGCGCGGGCTCGGGGAGCAGTGCTGAAAGGGATGATTCCGGCATATGAACGCAAAGTCAGCGATCTGCTGAAGTCGGTGAATATCGGTTCAGCGGATGCATTGGAAGAGTCCCCCGCTGCACTTGCTGCCGGAACTCCTTCCGAAGCGGGGGCGGCAACCACGGTCCAACCTGTGGATTCACTGCGCGCGGTGCAGGATCGCCGCGCCGCCATGCCGCCTATCATCCTCGGCAAAGACATGGCGGAAAATCTCGGCGCGACTGTTGGCTCAGTTGTCTTGGTGACAAGCCCTCAGGGCGAACTGACTCCTTTTGGCATGGTGCCCAAGTACAACCGTTTTCGCGTGGCAGGAATTTTTAACTCTGGCTTCTACGACTATGACAGTTCGTGGGCCTTCGCGCGTTTATCGGACACGCAACGCTTGTTCGGAATCGGCGACCAGGTCTCAGTAATCGAGTTCAAACTGGATGACATCTACCAGGCTGGCCAGGTCTCGCAGCTGCTCGAAAAGGCCGCCGGGCCAGGCTTCATGGCCACGAACTGGATGGAGCAGAATAAAGCCATCTTCCGTGCGCTGCGTTTGGAACGTTTGGTGACTTTCATCACCATCGGTTTGATCGTCTTCGTTGCCGCGCTGAA
>DATHJP010000216.1:0-2154 GCA_035489695.1 Terriglobales bacterium | reverse complement strand
AGTCCTTTGGGCCGCGTGCATGCCTACTCTCATGTTCGCGCTACTGCGCTTTCGAACTATCGCTGAGCACATCGCCATACCGGGCAAGTCGGGTTGGCACGCCGTACGCCACATTCGCGCCCCGCTGATCGAGCGGCTGTTGTTTGCGCCGTTCAATATCAACAATCACATTGCGCACCATCTTTTTCCGCGCGTTCCCTACTACAACCTTCCCAAGCTTCAAACGCTCATCGAAGCGCACCCGCAGTTCAAAGAGTTCGACGGGTGCGTCAAGCAGAGCTACCTCGGGCTCAAGAGCGGCGTTCTGGGTGAGCTGATCGGGCTGACTGCAGAAGAGGCCACTGCAACGAGGTCGCTCCGTGTTACGCGGGCGCGAGCTTCTGGGTCGCCTGTAAGCTAGGCAACTCCATCGTTCATTGTACTGTCGAAGGGCCACGCCCGTCGTTTGAGTCTGTGATGATCTCCATGACACTATTAATTAATAATACGCAAGTAGATTAACGTAATAGTCGAGTGGTCCACGATATCCACAAGCTTAACTAAAATCACTTAGCAATAGTCAAGTACATGTCGCAACGTCAAGTTTCTGACGGTCCCACGCTACTGTTGGTCGAAAAAAACCACTTGACGAGGCAGGCCAGAACCTGCATAAATCCCTGCAAATATGGGAAAATACCTAATTTAGAGTCTTACCCCCAACTTTAGAGGGTTCGGGCATAGCGGTTGCTTATATATTGCCAAGCCTTGTTGACCACAAGGTATGAACAGACTGCACACAGCGTATTAACATAGTTATTAACAAGGAGGAGGCATGGACGGCGACGTAATTAAACTGGACAGGGACGAGCAAGAAGAAATAACGACGTTATTCGATCCTGCAAAGCCCACGATTCTTATCGTAGAGGACGAACCGGGCCCGCGCGCAGCCTACAAGGTCATCTTACGCCCCTTCTATAATCTGTACCTTGCGGAAAGCGCGGAGGATGCTGCCGATCTCCTTTTGGATCACAAGATCGATCTGGCGATTCTGGATTTGAAATTGGGCGGCCGTCATGGGATGGAATTCTTAAAGGATATGAAGCGCCAGCATGAAGATGTAGAGGTTATCATTATTACCGGCTATGGTACCCTGCAATCAGCAATGGACGGAATCCGTTTTGGTGCTGCATGCCACCTGCTGAAGCCCTTTGATGTCATGGAGTTGATCAACGCAATCAATGAGGCGCTGAAACGTTCCAAAAAAGGCGCTGCACCACAAGGTCAGCTAGAATAGAAGACTTTTAACTCAAAGGCCGAAGCCTTTCGCGGCGCACAACATCCGCTGTGGCCGCGCCCGCGGTATTGCGTTCCTTTCTCCCGCACCACTGTTCACACCCTGTGTCTTGTCTAATTGCGGCTTTGTTGTAAAATCATTCCCCTAAACACGATGGAGCGAGGATCGCCATGCTGAGAATCCCACTTCTGGTTCTGTGCGTGCTGCTGGCGTTCTTTGGGCTGGTCGGCGCTCAAATTGATGAGCGCAGCCTGGTCGACCTGACCTATTCCTTTGATGAGCAGACGATCTTCTGGCCGAACAACAAGCCGTTTCAATGGGAGAAAACGGCTTGGGGAATGACGGCCGACGGCTACTGGTATGCTTCTGGAAGCTTTTGCATGTCTGAGCACGGGGGAACGCACATCGACCCCCCTATACACTTCGGCAAAGATCAACACACCCTTGATAAAATCCCGCTCTATCGCTTGGTGGCGCCGGCAGCGGTGGTGGATGTGCGGGACGCAGTGGCCAAGGACAGGGACTACAGGCTGTCGGCGGAAGATCTGAAAACATGGGAGTCTCGTCACGGACGAATTCCGATCGGCGCCATTGTCCTTATGCATTCCGGATGGGGACGATATTGGCCGGACAAGGTGAAGTATTTTGGCAGCGCGACACCCGGCGACCCTGAGACTCTCCATTTCCCAGGATTCTCCAAAGAGGCAGCCGAGTTTCTAGTGATGGAACGAAAGATCGACGGGGTTGGAATTGACACACCGAGTATTGACCACGGCCCTTCCAGAGATTTTATCGTCCATCAGGTTTTGAACGGAGCGAACGTTTACGGCCTTGAGAATGTTGCGAGTCTAGAGCGGCTGCCTGCGACGGGAGCAACCGTG
>DATHJP010000215.1:0-3494 GCA_035489695.1 Terriglobales bacterium | reverse complement strand
AGCACTGGCGCGGATGTATGCCATCAAGAGATCTCCGGAGATCCGCCAAAAAGTGTTGCGGTTAAACCGCTTGTATGCGCAGACCATCTCCGGCGAGTTCTACGAGAATAATCGCTTCCCCGCATATTGCTATGACAAATTGGTATGCGGGCTGATCGATTCGCATCAGTTTGTCGGCGATCCCGACGCTTTCTCCATTCTCGAGCACACTACCAATACTGCGCTGCCGCACTTGCCTGGGAAGGCCGTGGAGCAGGGAAACAATTGGCGGCCCAACAAGGATGAGTCGTATACCTGGGACGAGTCCTACACCATCTCGGAGAATTTGTTTCTAGCGTACGAACGCGGCGCGGGAAAACGCTACAAGGCGCTTGGGATGCAGTATCTCGAGGATAAATACTTCGATCCCCTAAGCGAAGGTCGCGACGTGCTGGCAACCAGACATGCCTATAGCCACGTCAATGCATTGAGTTCGGCGATGCAAGCGTATTTAACCCTGGGGAGCGAGAAGCATCTTCGCGCAGCGAAGAATGCTTTCGAGATGCTCGAAAGGCAAAGCTTCGCCACGGGAGGCTGGGGTCCGGATGAGAGGCTTCGTGCTCCGAACAGTGGAGAGGTTGCTGCAAGCCTCACCAATAGCCACAGCAGTTTCGAAACACCCTGCGGATCGTATGCCCATTTCAAACTGACGCGCCACCTGCTGCGCGTGACACGCGACTCTCGCTATGGCGACAGTATGGAGCGCATGATGTACAACACCATCCTGGGTGCCAAGCCGCTGCAGCCAGACGGCAGGACGTTTTACTATTCCGACTACAATTTCAAGGGACGAAAGGTTTACTCGGCCCACCGCTGGCCGTGCTGCTCCGGCACGATGCCCCAGGTAGCAGCTGACTATCGGATCAATACGTATTTCCGCGATCCACAACAAGGCATATACGTGAACCTGTACATCCCATCGACATTGCGATGGACCCAGGATGGCGCCACTGTCGCACTCACGCAGAAAAGCATGTACCCGTTTGAAAACGTCGTGCGCTTCGATGTGAAGGTGTCGAAGGCGATGGAATTTCCGGTGAATTTCCGGATTCCCACATGGGCGGACGGAGCCTCGATTTCAGTGAACGGCCGCCGGGTGCCCGATCCGATCAGCCCTGGAAGTTTTGCGTCGATTCATCGTCGATGGAATTCGGGCGACCGCGTCGAAGTGGATTTGCCGGCGACGCTTCGGCTCGAACCCATTGATTCAGCCCATCCACAGACGGTCGCGCTACTATTCGGCCCGCTTGTGTTATTTGCAATTACAGACGCACAGCCTGGGTTGACACGCGCAGCATTGCTGGCGGCGAAGAGAACAGGTCAGCAGACTTGGGAAATCGCCACAGGGAGCGGACCAATCAAAATGGTGCCGTTTACTGCCATCGCCGAGGAACCGTACTCAACCTATTTCAGCGTCGCATAGGTGCCGCTTGCCGATTTGCTGTCACAGGCAGTGACTCCTCGCGGGTTACGCGCCGGGCTTCACTCGCTGGAACTCTGAGCGGGCTTCGCCGAGGCCGGCGGCTTTTCCCTCGTCCCCAGTCCGATCATCATCGACATGTCCTTGGGATAAACCACGTCACGGCCTCGGGCGAGAAAGTGGGAATACACTGACATGGCCGCTCCATAGAATCCAAATCCCGAAGCCACAACCCGGGAGTGGGCGAACGCTCCCACGATCGTGCCTACAAACCGGAATCCGGATGCGCCATTTGCGGCGCCGCTGCCGACATCGCCCCCGTGGTGAAAATCTCCGTCATTGTCCCGTCCATGACCATCCCCGATGGAAGAACTGGCCAACATGACGGCAATTCCGGTGCTCAGATACCGTGTTTTGGGCGCGGTCACTTGTGCGCCGCCCTCCGAATCGAGCTGCAGATGCTCTCCTTTGGCGACGTTCACTGCTTCGAGACTGGCTTCCACTTTCTCTTCAATCCCGTTGGGGGGCACAACCTGGTGAAACACGATGCGCAGCTGCCCATTTCGGCCGAGCCTGCGCGCGGGACGAGCTTGCAAGACGGATCCTTTCAGACGGCTGCCCTCGGGAAGAAACAAATGATCGGAGGCGACGAGAGGCTGAGTAAGGACCGCTTCCACCAGATCCCCCTTCTTGCTCTTCGCGGAACCGAGTGGCGTGACCAGGACTGCGTGCACCACGCTCCCCGAAGGAGGCGGCGTCCCGATATGCTCAAGTAACGCGGTCGTAAGCGGCTCGGCTCCGAAATCGAGCGGGGTTCGCAGGTCCGCGTTAAAACTGCTCCCGGAATCCATGTACTGCGGATGGTACGGGAGTTGTGCGACCGCGAACCGCTCCAGCCGGTGCTTCTTCCCTGGTTCGTGAAGCTGATTCATAGCGGCATCCCACTGCCGTTTCATTTCCTTCTTGGCTTCGTGGATTTTTCGCGAAGCGGCGTTCCTGGCTTCGTCTTTCTTGCTCTCTTTCTGATTTTCCTTTTCGCTGGCAGATACCAACTGCAAAACTCCGCCAGATCCTGGGCTGACGTCAGTCTGTAGCGGCACATGCCTGCCATCCGCCATCACGAGTTCACTGAAGTCGATGTGTACTTGCCGGTAAGGAGAGAACTCGCCATTCATGGCGGCTACGGTGCGCCGTGTTTTTCGCACTTTATCAATGGCTGAGATTTTGCCAATAACTTCGGTCCCGGCCGGAACGACCAACTTGTCGAACGCATACACCGGCTCGACTACTTTCCCGTGAACGGGCTGTCCGACATTTCTTACGCGCACCTCCTGATCGAGGGCGACCTTCAAGGGCGTACCGATGGGCACGCTGAGAGGAATCAGAGTCGGCGCTGGTCGGGAGGGATTTGCGTTGCTGGTCGCTGGCGCAGGTCGTTCTGGCCTGCGAGACAGAGTCTGAGCCGAAGCCCAGTTCCAAGGGAAAGCGAGAAGAACAATCCAAAGCAGGAGAGGACGCATAGGCTTAACTCGATGGTTGGGTTGTAACACCCGGTTTATTGGGATACGAGGATAGTGAAATCATACAAGAGAACTGGTCCCGTGGCGAAAATTCGGTAGTGGTTTTTTAAGGTAATCTTCAGGCTATAACCCCTATCAGCAGAGGTCATGCGCAAAGGTGTGGCTGTTGCGGAACTTCTCATAAAAGAATGTCGCGTTAGTTCTTTGTTTCCCAACTTTTGCGAGGGACGTGTGTACGTTTACACCCTTTTACGCGTCGATGACCAATCATTACGTGCCTTCATCCGCCCCTCGAATCTAACCATGTGAAGCAAGAAATGGATCGCGAAGGGATCGGAGGATCATATGAAACGCTTGAAATGGATTTTAGCAACGGCAGCCCTGATGATTGGAATTACCGGCGGCGCCTTCGCCGAACAGCAACGCTGGAGTGACCCCAGAGACGCAGGCAGCCCATACGCACAAACCTACGAAGGCAATCGAAATTACAATCAGACCTATGCCCGAAATGACGG
>DATHJP010000214.1:0-2785 GCA_035489695.1 Terriglobales bacterium | reverse complement strand
CCGATGCGTGGCCGGAAAGCGGATTCGATCGCCGGATTATCCGACGTGAAAGCGCCAGAGGACTGTGAAAACAGAACAACAGATGGAGACGTGCCCTTGCGGGCAGGCAGTCCAAAACCTTGGAGCGCGGTTCGGCGCGTCGACCTTGGCGAAGCCTTTGGAGTGCGGCAGTCCTCGCGTCCTCGGGCGCCTTGTTCAATAACCTGCCGAATCTCCCGCCTGTCGCGCCCGTTGGATCAATTCGATCTCGTAACCTTCAGGGGCGTCGATGAAGGCAAAGACGGTGCCGGTGGAGGTCGTGGTCGGCCCGTCGGAATATTTCAGGCCAAGTTTGGCGAGGTGTTTGCCGAATGCCTCGAGGTCGTCCACTTCGAACGCCAGGTGGGTCAGATCGGGCTGCACCTGCACCGGGCCGCTCGACGGGAAACTGCACAGTTCGATCTGTTCCTCGCTCTCGGGCGCCTTCAAAAAGACCAGCTCTGAGCCGCGCGGCGATTTATGCCGCCGCATCTCCTCCAATCCGAGGACCTCCTTGTAGAAAATCACGGTCTTCTCCAGATCATTCACCCGGTAGCGCGTGTGCAGCAGTTTTTTGGCTTTCATTGTGCGGAAAGCATAGACCCATCGAGCCACAACCTCAATAGTGCTCGGGGAGCTTTTTGATCCACTAAAGCACAACTACTCACAGCCTGAAACCCGCAGACAAGAATGCAGCCACACACTCGCAGGACGCTTGATGCGGAACCAACGGCCAATCCTCTGGCGCGAATAACGCAGTGTTGCGTTGCGGTGCCTCAAATCCGTTGAACGCCGCGACCCGTCCGACGCAGTGCACCGGCTTGAGATCTCTCCACAGCAACGGACTTCCGTTTCCGTGCTTGATAACAAAGGCCGGGTGATTCAGACTTCTGTACCGAAAATCGCGCAGGTGAACTGCCAGTATGACAATCACGGACGACTAAAGACCGTTTCGCAATCTTGCGGCGGCCAGACGCGCACGGTGACACACACTTACAATCAAACCCAAAATGGCGGCCCGTCGCCTGGCGTGTATGGCAATCGAGATGCGTCAATTCGGTAGAACCGGTATGCGAGTCAGTGCGCTCGGTTTCGGTGCAGCCGAGATCGGCTTCGAGAACGCGAGCGATCACGTCGTGGATGCCATCGTCGGCGTCGCGCTCGACACGGGAATCAACGTGATCGATACGGCTGCGATGTACTCCGACAGCGAAGAAAAGATTGGTCGCGCCCTGCGCGGGAGGCGTCAGCAATGCCTGCTTTTCACGAAGTGCGGGCGCTTCCTTCCATCCCGGCTCAGTGCGGCAGGGCTTCATTTGCGGCTGGGTATGAAACTGCGACAGATACTTGGCAAGGCGGATAATGCCGAGTCTCTCACTTGGGATCCACGTGCGCTGAGGTGGAACATCGACGAAAGCCTGGTGCGGTTGAGGACCGACTGGATTGACTTGATTCAACTTCACAGTTGTTCGGAAGATACATTGCGCCGCGGCGAGGTCATCGAAGTGCTCCAGCGGGCACGTCAGGCCGGCAAGGTCCGCCACATCGGTTATACCGGCGATGGACCGGCGGCGCGGTACGCGATTCAGTGCGGACAGTTCGAAGCCGTTCAGGTTTCGATCAACATTGCCGACCAGGACGCCATCGACCTGACCGTCCCGCTTGCCCAGCAACAGTGCATGGGCGTCATTGCAAAGCGTCCGATCGCCAACGCCCTGTGGAGGAGCCCTCAGAGGCCGGAATCAATTCACAATCAGACTTACTGGGACCGGCTGCAGGAGCTTCGATACGATTTCCTGCAGGACGAACGCGCTTTTGAAACCGCCATACGCTTCACGTTGAGCATTCCAGGTATTCAAACGGCGATCGTTGGGACGACCAATCCGGCACACCTGCGCCACCACGCCGAATTTGCGGCGACTGGAGCTCTGGATAGACACCAGTTCGACAGAATTCGGGCCCGATGGAAGGCGGTCGCCTCCCCTGATTGGGTCGGACAGATGTAAGAAAAGCACGCCTGACCCTGGATCGTTCCACTGTTGGCGTTAGGGATTGCTTCACCCCACGGCCTGCAAAACCAGCGTCCGAACCTCCACGCTTTACGGGGAAACGCCTGTAAAGTGCAGGTGCATTGCATAATCCATTCACACGAGAATCGCTTGCGGCCGGGCTTACTGATCGGATTTTCTTTATTGTTGACCGCCAACGTCTTAGGAATTGATTGCTGTGCTGGTACGAAAGGAGCTAGCGAGAGCGTCGGCATGTCGAATCGCTGTCAAGAACAAAGGTGCTAACAATCTTTTCGCGGCGGGGCATCAAAAGCAGTGTTCCATCAGTTACCAGCAGTGCTATGAACAATAGAATACCGTCTCTTGACGGAATGCGTGCCCTCTCAATCCTGATGGTGCTGGTGGGTCATGCCGCTTTCTCCAACGGTTCTCCCGTGACCCCAAATCACTGGACGCACACCTATGCTCATTACGGTGTGTGCATCTTCTTTGTAATTTCAGGTTTCCTGATCACGACGATTCTTGAAAAAGAACGGGCATCCACAGGCAAAATAGACTTGCGGCGGTTCTTCATACGGCGAGCGTACAGGATTCTGCCTGTTGCTTATGTGTTCATCGGAGTGATGATCCTAACTCACTACAATTCTCTCCAGTGGGGTCAGATGGCCGCCGTGCTGACTTATACTTCTTCCTATGTGAAGGGGTTGCCGTTTTATTTCACCCACTTGTGGTCTCTCTCAGTGGAAGAACAATTCTAT
>DATHJP010000213.1:0-3712 GCA_035489695.1 Terriglobales bacterium | reverse complement strand
ACGAATACACCCCGGGTGGCCCGCGTTCCGGAGGGCTGACTACAAGTTACATAGACGTCAACAACAACAACAAATGGTTTATCGATACATTTGCCAAGGCTGCCACCGACAATAACTGGCCTTGGATCCAAGTCAAGGCAGGCGCTGTCGAACCGGGTATCAATGGCGGCTTTCAAACCGCGACCCGAAGCCCGCTTAACAAAGGGGGATCGTATAACCCACCGATTCCCGGCGTCGGCTTGGCGGGGGACTGGCCGGGTGCCTGGACCCAGACGTACTCTCAGTTGGACACTGAGGCGGGAAGCCCCGGATTCGAGCCTGACTATTTTGTGCAGCAGGTTGCGGGCATGTCCCAGGTGATTGGCAATTTGATGGTCGTTGACCCGCTGGTGATTGACTTCGGCTGGGGACGGTTGAAGTCAGGATTGGCATGCGCAGATAGAATCCTATGCACCACCAACCCGATCACTGGGGTTCTGCCCAACAGCCAATTTACCAACTCTGCGCTCGCCCCGGCCATTCGCTCCAAGCTCATATTCCTGTACAACAATGCGATGGACTTGCTGGCAAACGGTCAATATGCTCAAGCGAAGAGTCAGCTACAAAACTTGCAGACGTCCATTACTGCGACCATAAAGGACCCGAACCAGACTGCGTTGAATGTTCTCATTAGCGCCCAGCTAGCCAAATTCCCATAAACTCTGCGGGCTCGCAGCCGTAAACTTCTAGGCTGAGAAGAACGACGCTACGCTGACCAGCCTCCAAAGGGTTTCGTCCCCCTTTGGAGGCGCTTTTCGTGATTTCCGACGACGCTCATCGAGAGCGAAGCGGATTTCGCCGGCAACCGTCGAGAGTGACGATTGCCGTAGCTTGCTCCACGTCACTGTGCAGTTATTTGCTGCGCATGCCGACGCGTAACTCCCGTCTTTTGCGGCCTGGGGGCTGAAGGCGGAAATAGTTGCAGATCTTCTTGATGAAAAAACCTGCGTGGACCTTTTTGTTGGTGGCCTTGTTCTGTAGTCCGTCTTTCGCGCAACAGCCGAACAAGGTGGCGACGTTTGCCCGAAACGCTTTGGTGGGACGCAGCGAGGAAATCCTCGCCGCTACCGTCGAGATGCCCGCTGACAAATTTGGGTTCAGGCCTTCGCCTGAGGAGATGACCTTCGGCCAGCTCACGCTCCACGTTGCAGATGGCAACTATATCTATTGCTCCAGGATCGGCGGAGTCTCGGAGCCGCAGCGCGCCACGTTAAGCGATACCGATCCAAAAGAGAAGCTGGTGGAGCGGCTGAAAGCTTCATTCGATTTCTGCACGGCCGCGTTTGCGAAGCTTGATGATTCCAGTATGTCCGAGACGCTCATTTTCGGTCCCACAAAGACCCCGCGCTCCATGGCCATCCTGACGCTTAGCGGGACATGGACCGACCATTTCTCGATACAGACCACCTATCTGCAAGCTGTCGGACGCATACCGCCCACGCCCAAGAAGTAAATCGCTCCTTTAGGCGAAATCTGGAATTCGATCGGACCATCACCTACCGCTGTTGAAATTGAAAAGCTGATTGGTATTACCCATGCATAGGAATCGCTCGGGATTCGGCTCAGCAGTGTTTCTCGCGGCGACGCTCGCCTTTTCGCTGGCGAGAGGTCATGACCTGCCCATGAACTCGATCATGAACTCGTTTGTGAAGATCGATTCGAAGCAGGCAGATTTAGTGGTTAGGGTGCCCCTCGATTTGCTGCGGGGAGTGCCTTTCCCGCAGAAGGGCCCTTACTATGATGTGGCCGCGTCCGGTCCTACGACCGAGCTCGCGTTGCTTTTCTTGGCCGACGGATTCGTAATTCAGGAAAACGGGGTGCCGCTGACGCCGATTAAGTCGAGCGGCCACTTGTCCCCGCCATCGGAACGCTCATTCGAGAATTTCGATTCCGCCGTTGCGGCCGTTGATCATCCGCCCGACCTCGCCACCCCGATCGCCTACGACAAGGGCACGCTCGACGTACATTTCACGTATCCCATCTCTTCGCCGAAATCGGTCTTCAAGATTCAGACGCTCGTTGCAGCCGATGTGGGGAACGGCGCGAAGATGACAGTCCGTTATTTGCCCTTGGACGACAGCAGCCGCGCCATGATCATCGACGCTGGGGCCGAGCCCGCGGCGCTGAACCCCGCGTGGTACCACGCCGCGAGTGGTTTTGTGCTGCTGGGTATCGACCATATCCTCACCGGCATCGACCATTTGCTGTTCCTGTTCTGTCTGGTCATTCCCTTCGCCCGCGTGCGTCCCCTCATCGCGGTGATCACGGCCTTCACCGTTGCTCATTCGGTCACACTATTCGCTTCGGC
The DNA here is from genome assembly GCA_035489695.1 of Terriglobales bacterium. Taxonomy (GTDB): domain Bacteria; phylum Acidobacteriota; class Terriglobia; order Terriglobales; family Acidobacteriaceae; genus 40CM-3-55-5. The sequence continues at coordinate 1,365 of DATHJP010000213.1, read as the reverse complement.
CTTTCATTTGGCGCCACAGGGTGCGTGGTTTCCGCCGTTCGTGGAAATGGCCATCGCGGCCTCCATCGTTTACATGGCGGTGGAGAATATTGTGGGCGCGAATCTTCGTCGGCGCTGGCAGATCGCTGGCATGTTCGGACTGGTGCACGGATTTGGCTTTTCCAACGCCTTGGGGCAATCCTTGCAATTCGCAAGCTCCCACCTGCTGCTGTCGCTTTTCTCATTTAACGTCGGGATAGAAATCGGACAACTCGGCGTGCTGGCGATCACGTTGCCGGCGCTAGCTTTGTTCCGCCGCCTCGTTCCCCAACGGATGGGCGTGCTCATCCTGTCTACGATCGTTTCGTTGATTGGTGGCTACTGGATGATTGAACGCTGGCAGGTACTGCGTGAGACGGAATGGCCGCGATTCGACGCCGCGGCACTCCTTACACTAGCGCGATGGACCGCGATACTAGTGATCGGTGTCGGCGCGGCAGGTGTGCTAGCAAAGTGGGTAGCCCAGAAGTTTCGTTCGCGCGCCGTCTCCGCGGAGACGGCCATTGAGCCGATGGAACGAGCCCCTTAGCGCCCGCGGTCGCGCATTACTTGTACTCGGTCCTAGAACTCCAAGAGTGACTACCAATTTCCTTAGTAGAGGGCAACAAGATGCGATTATTCATGTTCATCCTGACGTCGTTATTTTTGTTTGCAGGATTGGGGGGGAAGGCGGTTGCGGATGACTGGCCCACCGACTACTTAGTGCAGAATGTAGATACCAGTATAAAAATGGTGCCAGTCAAGGGTGGCTGTTACAAAATGGGCAACGAATCTGCAGACGCGCCCAAGACTGAAGTCCCAGCACACGACGTGTGCGTGAACGACTTCTCTATCGGCACATATTTGGTGACCCAGGGGCAGTGGATTTTCGTGACGGGCAAAAATCCCTCGTATCACAACAAATGCGGCGACAATTGTCCGGTGGAAAATGTGTCATGGAACGAAATCCAGGCATTTATCGTAAAGCTAAATAAGCGCACCGGAAAAGTCTATAGACTGCCGACGGAAGCGGAATGGGAGTACGCAGCCCGGAGCGGTGGCAAGAAAGAGACGTGGGCTGGCACGAGCAACGAAAAGGAACTGAAGGAATATGCGTGGTATTTGAACAACGCCAGCTTTGTGACCCACCCGGTCGGCCAGAAGAAGCCAAACGGTCTCGGGCTCTATGACATGACAGGCAACGTGTGGGAATGGGTGGCGGACTGGTATGCGGATGACGGCTATTCGAGTAGCCCAAAAGATGATCCCCAGGGTCCCGCAACCGGTCGAAAGCGTGTGCTCCGCGGCGGGTTCTCCGGCGACACGGCACAGTTGAGCACGGTGACA
>DATHJP010000212.1:0-7692 GCA_035489695.1 Terriglobales bacterium | reverse complement strand
GAAAATGTCATCCAGCCAGAAGGTCCCGGTGATTCTCTTCTGCGCGAAGGTGAAGGGCATGACCACAAAGTCGTCCTGGTCCTGGCCAGTCGCCGAGTAACCTTTGGCCAGCAGAACTCCCACTACTTTGCAGGGCACAGTTTTGACGCGGACAATCTTTCCAATCGGATTCTCGTTCCCGAAAAGATTTTCCACGACCGTCTGGCCCAGTACGCAAACCGGCGCGGCAGCTTCCACATCGGCAGCAGTGAAGAAGGTTCCGAGCCTTAAAGTCCACCGCCGAATTTCAAGATATTCAGGCGTCACTCCACGATACTGGGTTGACCAGTTTTCACCACCATAGACGACTTGCATCCCGCGCCCGTCCACGTTGGGAGACATGCTCTTGATCAGCGGCACTTGCTCCATAATGGCATGCGCATCGCTAAGAACTAGCGTTCTGCTCCCCCGTGCCCCCATTCGCATTCCGTTCCGGGCACGGCTGCCGGCTTCGATCCATACCATGTTGTCACCCAGACTTTTAAGCTGGTCTTCAATACTGCTGGTTCCCGCATTTCCAATCGCGATCACGCAGATGAACGAGCCTACGCCAACCGCTATCCCCAGGATGGTAAGCACACTGCGAATCCAGTTACGATTCAGGGCAGTGAATGCTTCGCGGAAAATGGTCTTTAAATTCATCAGCAGATGGTCGGAAGAACAGTAGATTCTACTATCACTTGCCTGAATCCGGCTTTCCACGATACCGGTATGCCGGTCTGTTGATTTTGCTTTGGCATGCCAAAACATGGCATCTGTCGAAGCGTTTAACCCACTTAGTATAACTGGGGTAATTATGATTCCAGATTCCGGTAAACACTGTATTGTTCGCGCCGCGCCTTCTTGTTCTGATTTTCTTGTAGCTTTCTCCTTTGGAGCGCAGAGAGTCGATAAGCAGGCTCTTGCCACCTGCGAAGTGTTTTCTGGGTGATCCTGATTTTCTGGTCCCACGTGTAACCGTCGACCACCCCCTTCATCTCAATCCGCAGCATTAAACATATTGGGTGTGCGTCAGCCGACCAGCAGGCTATGCCACCCTGCGAAATATTTTCCGGGTGATCGTGTTTTTCTGGTCCTGAGTGTAACCATCGACCATCCCCGTTCATCCCAGTACGCAGCATTAAACATATTTGGGTGTGCGTTAGCCGATTAGCAGGCTCTTGCCACCCTGCGAAGTGTTCTCTGGGTGATCCTGTTTTCTGGTCTTGTTACCGTCGACCACCCCTCTTCATCTCAGTACGACGCCACTAAACACACGAAAGAGGAACATACCGAACCATAGCTCACGAAAGGGAGCAAATCTATGAACCGCCGAACGCTAACAGTTATATCGGTCGTTGTACTTTGTGCAATGGCTGCACGCATGTGGCTGGTCGCACAAAAGTGTCGGCACAGAGCACGTCCGTGTACAACCCGTATCCGCCTGGGATTCTCCCCGGCGATATAGATTCAGAGTTAGCCAGGGTTCTGGCCGAGGTGGATGTCATTGAAGGTCGAGCGATAACAAAGTGGCAAAGCTTAAAGCCCCCGATTAAGACGGGCCAGCCGCCAATCCTGTCAAAGTTCGGAACCGAGGCGGTAGAAACACTCGGCGAGCTGATGAATTACGACAAGAACATCTCGCCCGAGAAAAATCAAGCGTGCGCCTCTTGTCACATGCCATATGTGGCCTTTAGCGGACCGATACCGTCAGTTAATCTGACCATGATCGCGTATCCCGGAACGGTCCACTTTCGGGCCGGCAAGCGGACTGCGCAGAGATACACGTATGCGCCGTTCTTTCCTGTACTCCAATACAACGACGAACAGGGTCTATTTTTCGGCGGAAACTTCTGGGATTCACGCGCGACCGGATATCTGTTAAGAAATCCGGACGCCCATCAGGCACAGGGTCCTCCCGTAGATACTCAAGAAATGGGCAATCCGGATACTGCTTGCATCACCTACAAGCTTTCCCAGGCAGTATACCGGCCCCTCTTTGAAGAAGTGTGGGGCAAAGGCTCGTTCGATATCAATTTCCCAGCCGATACTGCGGAGATTTGCGCCACCCCGGGAGGGGCTTCGAAGTTCGGCGGGAACACCACACCGGTCAATCTAAGCGAGGTAGACCGCGTCCGCTCCGATGAGGTTTATAACCACTGGGGGCAGTCCCTCGACGCATACGAACAGTCCGTGGGCGTTAGCGCTTTTTCGTCGAAATTCGACGCGTTCCTGAAGGGCAAGTACACACTGACAGCAGACGAGAAAGCTGGCTACGATCTGTTCCGTGGTAAGGGAAACTGCAATTCCTGCCACTTGGATGGAAGGTCAACCGCCCCAGCTCCGACCGCTCCGACCAGCGAAGACACGGGCGTAGCCGCCTTGGCTAATCCTCTGTTCACCTGCTTCGGCTCGGCCAATGAAGGCTTACCCCTCAATCCCAGCAATGCTTTCTATTACCAGACTACGCCGGATTCCTTCGGATTCACTGCGAATCCTTTAGGCTTCGGCTACAGAGATCTGGGATTAGGAACTTTCCTCAGAAGCGGTTTCGGTACCTGGCCCAGCCCAAACGACACTTGGAGACGACACGCACCAACTTCAGACGGCCAAATGCAAGTATCCTCGGCGCGCAATGTGGCTATGACACCGGCAAGCTGCCCTACCACCGAGGCGCCCGGACCTTACTTCCAGAAGGAGTTCTTTCACAATGGCTACATCAAGAGCCTGAAGCAACTCGTCCACTTCTACAATACACGCGACGTAAAGGAGTTTGCGTTCGATGTCACTTCCGGACATTGCCCGGCAGGAACGATCGAAAGAGTCAATTGCTGGCCCAAGCCCGAAGTGCCAAACAACCTCGACATGACGACTGGCAATCTCGGCCTGACCGATCAGGAGGAAGACCAGATTGTTAAATTTCTGGAAACACTCACAGATGGTTTCACGAGACCCTATCCTAACCTGGATACTTTTACGGGGTCTTGCAAGACTGGCGGTTCGGCTAAAACTCAAGGTAATGAGTCCCTGATCCCGACTCCGCCACTTCCACCTTGCGCGTCGGCAGTCTGCGGGTTGTTTCCTTACCCCAATCCGCCAATTCCGTAGAGCAAGATGCTAACCGGCGGAAGGAGTGGGAACGAAATAGGAATGCATGGGGGCCGCCCCTGGCCTCCATGCCCTTTTTGTCGTTTTGCCTGGAGAATTTAAATTGATCTGCGGAGGTTCATCCATGAATAGCCTGCTTCAGAGAGTGGCGCTGACGGTTGCGGTTGGTAGCCTGCTGTACTCAGTCCCAGTGACCGCGCAGGTGAGTCCTACTACAAAGAAAGCCGGGCGCGTGCGGATTAGCCGAGGGCCGGATATGGAACGGGTTGATCCCGCTTTTGCCATTGTCACGTGGACAAGCAACAATCCCGGTGGCGCACCCGAGCATTACGGAGTTGTGCGTTACGGTACGAATCCCAAGGACCTTAGCCAGACAGCGAAATCTCCCATCAGGCTGAACCCGGGCCATCCCTATACCGTTTTCCGCGTGCGCATGGACGGTCTCAAGGCTGGGACAACCTACTACTACTCGGTTGCCTCGATGGAGGCGAGTGGGAAAGACGACGGGGTGAAGAGCAGCGTCAAGCATTTCACCACACGTTGAAGGTCGAAAAAAAACAAGAATCAGCCTGTACCGCCAGGTTCACGCATCACGAACCTCGACAATGGGCTGTGAGAAACCTCGGTTAGAGAGAGCCATTATGAAAGACCCTCACGACCTTCTGCAAAAAAAAGTTCTGGATGTTAAGCGGGTGCGCAGGGAGATTGCTGCGCTTCACGATGTGATTTCCTTACTCGCCGAGGCCAGTGACTGCGCTGAATTTGGCCTTGCCATACCGCCTAATGTTCAAGAGGCTAGAGCCAAAACAAAGTCTGCTGCTGGGATACCGGTGCTTGCGGAGCTGTCATCTGGATTATCGTTCCTGACAAACAGTACGCTAATGCGCTTTCGGCAGAAATCGTTGAAAATCCTTGTTCTGTCGCAAGGTTACTTGCAGCACCTTGTCCAACAGGACAGGTAACAGACTCCGTAGTTACGCGGCCAAACTCCCTTCGCAGCGCGGCAATACGTAATCTTGCTGGAGATGCGCCGGGGACGTAGTCTCACATTATGTTGCCGGTCTCTCTCCTATTCTCCTCTGACCAGGAGACTTCGCGACAGCTAAGCCAGGCTCTCCACGAGCTTGAACTTGAGGTTGAATATTGCCCTGTAATTTTCGATGCATTGCAAAAACTCACCAGCCGCACTCTGGATGTCATCGTGGCCGATTGGGATGAAGGCCTGGAAGCAGGCTTCCTACTGAAAACGGCGCGGGAAATGACATCCAATCGTGGCGCGTTTGCCATTGCGATTGCGGATGCAGGCGCAACCGTATCGGCGCGGCAAGCGGGCGCCAAAATCGTACTTACGAAACCCCTGGAGCCCACTCAAGTCAAATATGCGTTGCTCAATTGCGACGAATTCCTCCAACATATGAGGAACTGGTTTTCACAGCCTTTGACGGAGGCCCCTCCCCCACCACCTCCCCGAAGGGCGTATGAGACGTCGCCGCGTGACATGTGGTCACGTGAATCGTTGCCACCGACCGCACGAGAAACGCAGGTTCGTCAGTCGTTACCGGTTCGCCGCGCGGCGGAGCCCTCCCCCAATCCCCCCAACGCCGTAGTGCCGGGCACATTTCCTGACCTTACCTTTGCTACCCTGGGAGATGGGGTAGTGCAAGGTCCCGATATTGAAACACCCTACCGATCAAGTTTAGGAACGAGATCTTCCAGAACGAGAGCGCACAAGCGACCGATCTGGGGACTGATGCGAGGAATTGCAATCACCACAGCGATTCTGTCCGCCGGCTACGTCTTCAGCCAACCTGTGCACGCCAACGCTATGGCAGCTTCTGTCGCCGAGATCTACGAACGTGCCCTGGAAAAGACTCAGGCCTGGCTACAGCCTTCGGAGCGCCAAACCCCGGAATGGATAGAAGTGAACGAAAGCGCTAAGGCGGCGAGATCGCGGACCGGCTCAACCAAGGTCCACGTGATGCCCGCTATCCCCATCACGGACGATACCCAAACCACGGAACAATCAGCGTCACTTCAGGAGCCGCAAATCGCGTCGCGGCCCCAGCCCCGATTACAGATTCCAGAAAGCTTAAAAGCTCCAATGCCGATGCAGGGAAGCACGCCTGATCGAAGCATGACGGGAAGACTGCTGGCTGGCCTGGAGCCAGTAAGCGTGTCAGAAGAATTCTCGGCAGGATTAATTCTGGATAAAGTTCAGCCCAGCTATCCGAAACAGGCGCTCCAGGCGGGACTGCAAGGCCCAGTGGTCTTGCAAGCATGGATCGCCAAGGATGGAACCATCCGGGAGCTGAAACTGATTCGCGGCTCGCTGCTTCTCGGGGAAGCTGCCTATGAAGCCGTGAAACAGTGGCGCTACAAGCCCTATCTGAGAAATGGCCAAGCGGTGGAAGCCCAAACCTACGTGACTGTCGATTTCCGTTTGCCCTAATAACTCATCTTAAGTTCTTTCCGCTAGTCGACACCTCAGGCATTGGTTAGCTCTACACCGGTTTCCGCGGACGCCGCCGCCGCACGGACCTTGATTGCAGAAGATGCCCTCTGTTTGTTCGGAAACACCGCGCGCCAGTTGATCACAAACGACGGGATGAAGCAGGCTGCGGCAATGCAGCTCCACACCACGGAAACGATCCCGACTTCGCCCAGGCGCTGAATTGCCGGAATCGCGAACAGCGAGCGGGTGAATATAAACACCATGGCGAACGGATAGCTCCGGATCATCCATTGACGGTGCTGCTGGACGTTCCCAGTACGAATGCAATACAGCGCGATAGCGGTGGTCAGGATCCAACCCGTGGATTGGGTGATGGCCGCCATCACCAGGATCGGCGGTCCTTGGACGATTGCAACATGGATCGCCACCGGAGCGGAGACGGCGACACCTGCAACGTAAATCCTTCCCAGAATGCGATGCAGCCGCAAATGCCGCTGGCGCAGCCGGTTAGAGAATTGAAGCGGCGCAATGAGCAGGGCAATCGCGCCCAACACCCCATGCGGCAGCAGCCACCATTTCACTTTGGCAAAGTGCTGCCAGATCGGCGACTGCGAGTCCAGAAATGGCATTTCGTAGCGATAGAGAACGAAAAGCGTCATCAATCCGTAGATAACAAAGAAGACATGCTTGATTTGAATTGAGCGAGACCGTGCCTTGGACACGGGAACTGTAGCCATGGTTACTCCTTCAGGGTAAGCGAACGGGCGGTTAGAATAGCCTAAACACCTTATACACACAACCCACTAACGTGCCAAAAACGGGCTGATTTCGCGTACCTCAAACATCAACCAGTTCACAACTTTTTACTTATTTTGACGTTGCATTGACACCTCCTCTGTCTGGTTCAACTATGTTGTGTGCCGGACTGATCCAAGGAGAGTCCGGATCAGGAGTCCAAAAATGAAATTGAAACGCCGCTGGAACGAGCGAACTCGGCTGATATTGACGCTTGAGCTCGCAGTCGTATTACCGGCCGCGGCCCTGGTGATCCTGAGCGCGCTCCATCTGAAACAAGTCCAGCGTGAACACGGATTCGAGGCCGCCATTCAGCGTGAGTTCGGCCAGGTACTGGCAATTTCCGAAAAGCAGATTAATCACCGGGCGTATGAGTTGGCTGACGATGCACGCAACGAATTTCCGGGTGTCCACGAGGCCTGCAGTGACACGCTCGACCGTGTGCTCTCTGCTCGCCCCTATCTCGCACATGTCTTCCTTTACGACACTGAAAGAGGATTGGTGTTTCGCTCTCAACCTCATCGCCTTAAAAACGACGAACAGTTCCGTGCCGAGGCCGAGGAATTCTCCAGCATGATGCAGAAGTGGATGGACCCCGAGTACAAGGAAACGCTGGAAAAGATGATGAAGATGGAGAAGAAGGGGGTGCCGTATATGGCGTCTGGCAACTCGGCGCCCCGAGGCGAAAAACACCTGTATCAATCAGCTCTGATGTTCCTCAAGCCGAACGGCCCAGATGGTCGTACCGCCATCGGCGGAATCGTTTTTGACGCCGAATATCTGCGGGACCACTTCTTCCCCGAAATGTTGGAAGCGGTAATGTCCCGAAACCTTAGCGAGGGACAGAAGGCTGTGATGATGGTGCACCCCAAAAGCGAATCCTATCCTCTGGCAGCTTCCGCGGGCTGGGATGGTGGCGTACCCGAGGTCGAACGCAACCTGGACTATGTGTTCCCGGGTTTGACCCTGGCCATAAAAACCCCGGGAACCACGTTGGAAGCTATCGGTCAGCGCTTCGTCCGCACCAGCTTTCTGATCCTTGGAGGCCTCTCCTTATTACTGGCCGGCGGACTGTTTCTCACCTACCGCAACGTGAGCAAAGAGATGGCGCTGGCTCGTTTGAAATCGGACTTTGTCTCCAACGTTTCCCACGAGCTACGTACTCCGCTCTCCCTCATTCGCTTGTATGCCGAGACGCTCGAGATGGGCCGCCTGAATTCGCCGGAAAAATACCAGGAGTACTACTGCATCATTCGCAAAGAGAGTGAGCGCCTCTCCGCACTCATCAACAATATTCTGGATTTCTCCCGCATCGAGGC
>DATHJP010000211.1:0-3929 GCA_035489695.1 Terriglobales bacterium | reverse complement strand
CAGCTAACGCAACTCTTGCGTCATGCGGAGGTTCTAATCATCTAAATCATTAGGGGCGGACTGGAGCTGCGCCATGACGTCAGAACTGAGATATGATTTCTATATGTGGCGGCTGATTCGCTTGACTGTCGCGGGGTTTGCTGTGGGATTATTTGCTGCGGTTTCAGTGACGGCCCAAATCAATGGCGTGCCCGCCTCGGTAACCTCCATAGGATTTGGTGGGCACGGGAATAAAATTTCGGGAGTACCGCCGAGTGTAACCTCGCTGGGGCCGCACGGATTCGGCTCAAGGAGTCCCTTCTTCAATGAGCCGACATGCTGTATCAACCCGCTTTTTCCAGTGAATTCAAATCCGCCGATCTTTTCCCGCCACCACCACAATCGTTTCTCTGGCTTCACAGGATTTGTGCCGTTCTACGGCGCGCCTTATACGCCGATCATCGTGATGCAGGCCCCCGACGAGGAGCCAGCGGAAGACGACTACAGCGGTGGGCCAACGATTTTTGACCGCCGTGGTTCCGGTCGGTCCAACCGCGACAATTATGAGGACCGCTATGCTGACCGAAGCCGGCGCGATGAACGGGAGAGTCAGCCTGCGGCAACTGCACAGGTTGCGCAGCCACTACCTCCTGAGCCCGATCAGCCCCAAACCGTCCTGGTGTTCAAAGACGGCCATCAACTCGAGGTTCAGAATTATGCGGTGATCGGAGACCAGCTCTACGACTTGACTCCCGGCCATCGTCGAAAGGTCGCTCTCGCGGAACTTGACCTGGTTGCGACTGCCAAGCAGAACGATGACCGCGGAATTGATTTTGAGTTGCCCATATCTGCAAGATAGCGGATGACCTAACTAAGTGATTACGTCTCCCTCTGCTTCGCCCACAATACGCCTTTCTTGTGATATAATTTTACTAGCTCTTAACCCAGGTAACACCCTTTAAATGCAATCGTTTGCGGCTCTAGCTCCGGTGCATCGGGCCGCGCGGATTGTCCCGTCCCATGGGCCTGGATTTAGAGCCGAAAGCTGAGATCAAAAAATGGCCGACGATCAGAATCCTCAACTGCCTTTGACGCCTCCGCCGGGTGATGGTGGAATCCCGGGCGCCGCGAATATTCAACCCGTCAATATCGAAGAGGAGATGCGGCGATCGTATCTCGATTATTCGATGTCAGTGATCATCGGTCGCGCGCTGCCTGACGTTCGCGATGGATTGAAGCCGGTGCATCGGCGCATTCTCTACCACATGCATGACATGGGCTTGCTGCACAATCGCAAATATGTGAAGTGCGCAAAAGTGGTGGGCGAGACCATGGGCAAATACCATCCCCACGGCGACGCTGCTCTTTACGACGCCATGGTTCGTATGGCGCAGCCTTTCTCCTTGCGCTACCCACTCGTGGACGGACAGGGAAACTTCGGCTCCGTGGATGGTGATCCTCCCGCCGCGATGCGATACACCGAGTGCCGCCTGGCCCGGATGGCAGAAGATCTGAATGCAGATATCGACAAAGACACGGTAGATTTCGTTCCATCTTACGATGACTCGAATGTCGAGCCGACCGTGCTGCCTACGCGAGTGCCGAACCTGCTGATCAATGGGTCGAACGGAATTGCAGTAGGCATGGCCACCAACATTCCGCCGCACAACTTGACCGAGATCGTGGACGCAACCATCGCACTGGTCAACAATCCCGGCTCACAGCTCGCTGACTTGCTGAAGTTTGTGCAGGGTCCGGATTTCCCAACTGCAGGCATCATTCATGGCAAATCGGGAATTTTTGCGGCCTACAAAGATGGCCGCGGCCGCTTCATGATGCGCGCCAAGGCGGCGATTGAGACTTTCAATAAAGATCGGCAAGCCATCATCGTTACCGAGATTCCTTACCAGGTAAACAAGTCGCGCTTGATCGAACGCATCGCCGAGCTGGTCAACAACAAGGACATTGAAGATATTTCCGACATCCGGGATGAAAGCGATCGCGACGGCATGCGGATTGTCGTCGAACTGAAGCGTGGCGCGGAGCCTCAGATCGTGCTCAACCAGCTTTATAAGCACACCCAGATGCAAGAAAGCTTCAGCATGATCCTGCTCGCGGTGGTGAATGGGCAGCCCAAGGAAATGGGACTGGTCCAGGCCATCAAGCACTTCATCGATCATCGCGTGGACGTAGTCCGTCGCCGCACCGCCTACCTGCTGTTGAAGGCCAAGGAACGCGAACACATTCTGGAAGGCTACAAGATCGCGCTGGATCACGTGGACAACGTGATTGTCATTATTCGAGGAAGCGCGAACCGCGGGGAAGCCCGTGACAACCTCGTCACTTACTTCGCAGGCAAAAAGATTGACATCAACACCACCGGGCGCGCTCCCAAGCTGGATCCTGAGCGTCCGTTCACTGCGATTCAGGCAGACGCTATTCTCGAACTGCAGTTGCATCGCCTCACCCGGCTCTCAATCGATGAAATCACCAAAGAATTGGGCATTACTCGCGAGAATATTGCTGAGTTCGAATCGATTTTGGCTTCAGAGAAGAAGCTGCGCGGCGTGATCGTGAAAGAACTGGAAGAAGTCAGAAAGCAATATGGCGACGAGCGCCGCACCAAGATTGAAGACGAAGCTGCCGAGATTCAGCTCGAAGACCTGATCGCGGACGAGCAGACCGCGGTCACAGTAAGCCATTCCGGATACATGAAGCGTACTCCGATCTCCACCTACCGCATGCAGCGGCGTGGAGGCACGGGGCGCACCGGCATGAAGACGCGTGACGAGGATTTTGTCGAGCATCTGTTCATCGCCTCTACCCATGCCTACATTCTGATCTTCACTAACACCGGGCGAGTGTACTGGCTGAAGGTCTACGAAATCCCCGATGTGGGGGCCGCGGGCAAAGGCAAGCACGTTGGCAACCTGGTCGGCCTGCAACCTGGCGAGACCGTACGGACCATGTTGGCAGTGCGCAAACTCGAGGAAGAAGGCCGCTACATCTTCTTCGCCACCCGCAATGGCACGGTGAAGAAGACGGAGCTGAAAGAGTTCTCGCACGTGCGTTCCATCGGCATTATCGCCATCAACATCGAGAAGGGCGACGAACTGGTGGCCGCGCGCTTGACTGACGGGCAGCAGATTGTGTTCTTGGCTTCACACGATGGCCAAGCCATCCGCTTCGACGAAAACGACGTCCGCTCCATGGGCCGGAACGCTACCGGCGTTCGCGGCATGCACTTGGATACCAACGATTACATTGTCGGCATGGCGACCACGCCCAAGCCGGGCGCGCCAGCTCCCAAAGTTGAGGGTGAAGTGGTGGATGTGGCCAAGAAGGGGACGCTTATCCTGTCAGTCACCGAAAATGGTTACGGCAAGCGCACTCCGGCGGACGAATATCGTCTGCAAGGACGCGGCGGTTCGGGCGTAATCAACGTCAAGACCACCGAGCGCAACGGCAAAGTCGTGGGCATTTCTCAGGTGGAGGACAAATCCGAGGTGATGCTGATCAGCCAGTATGGCAAAATCATCCGGATCGAGAGTAAGTACATCCGGGAATCCGGACGTTCCGCCCAAGGCGTACGCCTGTTGCAGATCGAACCGGGAGACCGTGTGGCCGCGGCTGTTGTAATCCCGCCGGAAGAGGAACCGGTGAACGGGGCACTGATTCAGTAGTACCTTCGATCTGTCTTTGTTTGGCGCGTGCAATGCTCAGCGCGCCAAACAGTATTCCCTGTGCTTCTACAGTCTGTGCTGTATCTGACCCTCTCGGCGGCAGGATCCAGTTCCTGAGTAGCTCGATTCTGCACTCTCTGTGTAAAACAATCGCCAACGATAACCGCACTTTTTGCATCTCTATAGCCGCTAGTCCACTCGACGGGAGAAAACATAATGAAGCTACGCAACAAATCTCTTTTTAATGCGCTGCTCGGAGCTGGCCTT
>DATHJP010000210.1:0-6616 GCA_035489695.1 Terriglobales bacterium | reverse complement strand
TGACCCAATCTCGGGTCATATAACTGTACCTCCTGGAAAAAATGTGGGCTGAGATTCTGACCGATTTACAAAGTTAAGACTCATGATCCACCGCTTTCCTTGGGTGCGGTAACTAACAGGATAGCGAGCCTGACGCCAGGTAAGACTTGGCCGCGATTCCCCTTCCCCCAAAGCCCTACTTGCAAAATGCACTGTCCCGAATCGTCCGTCACGACGGCAGGAAGCTTCTTGTAGGCGGGATTCACCTGCACCAGGCGAATGAGCGCTGGTTGAGAGGTGCGCGAAGCGCGACGGCTGAACTGCATCAGAGTGTCGAGAGGCAAAATCTCTTGCGCTTGCACATCGAATGCCACGGGGCTGAGGGCGACGAAGTCGCTGCCGGCGGTTGTATCCTCGTCGATGGCCGTGTGATAAATTTGCGCGTACCGCATCGTATAGTAGCCTGAGCGAAGCTCTTGATCTTGGGAGTCTTCGTTGTTGGTCGGGAAATACAGCACCCCAAGCAGCGTCCCTGTTCGCAGACTGCCGTACCCGCTCTCTGCAGATCCCGCAGCTTTTTGATCTGTAGCTATCGCTTTCGTCCACCACAACTCGCAAACCGGGGTTTCTAAGCCATTGGCAAAAGTCAGGATGCGTATGCCACCTGGCTGTAAAGCCTGTCTCAGCGCCAACGAAAGCGGAGCCGAGGCGGGGAGCCGGGCAGGCTGGCCTGAAAACGGCTCTTGTCCCCAACTCAGAACCGCCAGGCAGATCAAAATCAGCAATGAAAAACGAGAAAACATCATTTTCATCTAAATTTATTAACGTGCATCCTGCGGGCTGGAGTCCAGGGATTTTCCCAATTGGGCCGCAGCTGAAGAGCTGCCTGTTCCGGTTAAAGGGACTTTCTGCGGACTATCGCCATCGCTATCCAAGATGCTCAGCGTCCCGGTTATTTTTCCTGTAGTCACAGGTGTGAAAGTAACGCTGAGGGTACAACTCGCTCCTGGATCCAGACTGCCAAGACAGTTATTGGTTTGCGTGAAGTTAAAAAGAATGATCTGGCCAAGGTCCCCAATAATGGAAACGTTGCTGACCCCGAGGGGAGTGCTGCCCAGGTTTGTAAGAGTCAAGTCCAGCGGAGAGCTGCTGGTTCCCACGACCTGGCTCGGAAATATCAACCCGGAAGGAGACACGGAAACCTGCGTGCCGACACCGGTAAGGTTCAATATATGTGGGCCCCCGGCGTCACCGTCCGTCACAGTGATTGAGCCGTACCTGGTGCCAGTAGCGGCGGGCGTAAACCTTGCGCTTATGGTACAGCTTGCCCCCGGGGCCAGCTGGACGGGACAATTGCTGGTCCGAGTGTAATCACCGCCAACGACCATCCTGGAAATCCTTAGAGTTGTGGTCCCAAAGTTTGTCAGCGTGGCCGTCTTTCCCGTACCGGTTTTGCCAACGGTCTGGATACCGAAATTCAACAGGCTGGGGAAAATTGTTACGTTAGTCCCAGTCCCAGTGAGGTTCACGATCTGTGGGCTTGTCGGGTCGCTGTCGGTAATTGTGAGTGTTTCGGCAGCGGGCCCGGCTACTAGTGGAGAGAAAGTCACACTAACCGTGCAATTCTGACCAGGCCGCACGCTGGCGGGGCAGTTATTGGTTTGCGTGAAATCCGCACCCTGGATAGCGATACTGGAGATATCGAGCGAAGCGGTACCGTAATTACTGACAATTACCGTCTTGACCGGGCTAGGCTGTCCTACGCGGCGAGGAGGAAACAGTAAGCTTGTAGTCGACACTGGAGAGCAATTGTGCGGTTGGAGGATCAATGGCGGCAGCGGCTGCTGTGTGAAATCAAAACTATCCAGCATGTCATTTGCGTTCGCGTCGCGTAGGGTGAGCGGAGCCAGATTGAAGCGCTCCTCCACCAGCTTCAAGAAGGATGAAAATTCATATAGCGTGTGGGAAATGTACCCCGGCTTTGCATAAGGTGAAATGATAAGGAGTGGGACTCGTGGGCCCAAACCCCATTCGTCGATCTGCGGTGGCGGGACATGATCGTAGAATCCGCCAAAATCGTCCCAGGTGATAAAAACCGCGGTCGACGGCCAGGCGGGTCCCTGCATCAGCGTATTCAGTTGTTGCACCGTCCAATTCTCACCTACGCAAACGCTGTGCGAGGGATGCTCCATGTACGCGCCAGTGGTGACCAGCCAGCTTACAGCTGGCAGGTTTCCGCTTGCAGCATCCACCGCGAACTGGGAAGAAGGCACGACATTGGTTGTCCATAGCGAGGAATTACGAATGCTGTCAATCGCATCCAGAGGATTCCAAATGGTCTCTCCGTCGGCGTAATACTTCCACGAGATGCCGGCAGCTTGCAGGGTATCTGCCAACGTTGGGAAGGTAAAGCAAGGATATTGCTTCGTTATCTTGCCTTGGTCGTCAATCACGGTAACTAACGTCTCGGGGGGAGCGTCGCACCCGGGAATTCCGGGGTTGGTGATTACTCCTCCTGCTTGTGCCGCAACTGTATAGAGATGGTTTGGAAAGCTCTCCGCCTGGATCGACGAAAAGGTGCGGTCAGACAGTACGAAATGCTGGGCATACGAAAAGTAATTCGGGATGTCTTGTTGGGTGAACTGCGTGTAGCAAAGATAATCGTTGTTTATATTACACGCGAACGGAGGCATTGCCTGTTTGATGAGATCAAATCTATCCATCTTGCCGCCGTCGACTGCGGTGACGGCGCTAAGCCAATCGTGACCGAAGTCCCGGGTAAGCAGGTCGGCTGCTTGCGCCAACGGAATCACTTGCCCCGTCGAAATGGTGCCGCTGGTAGCCCCGTCGGCTCCCGGATATGTGCCGAAATAATTGTCGAAAGTCCGATTCTCTTTGACTATGAATACGAAATGCGTGAGGGCAGTGACGTCTTGGGCGGGTCGGCCTTGAGGCTGGGGCCCGTCTGACTGCTGAGCGGGAGCATCCGCACAAAGTAGTGAGTAAACGACAATGGCTATGTTGAACTTCAACCACTTGCGCCCCGTCAAGTGGGACATGACGCCTCCTAGCCACCTGGAAACAGGCCCTCACAGCGAACGCAGAAAATTGATCAGATCCTGCTGATCCTTCGAGGAGAGTGCGTTGAAGTTGTCAATCACCTTGTTGGCTTCCGAAGCTTGGTACTGACCATTGGCTGCGCAAGAGTGGTTTTCGACCGCTTGGACGATGTCAGTGGTTCTGCCATCATGCAGGAAGTAAACCCGCTTGCCCACTCCCCACAGCGGCGGAGTGCGGAACATGTCTCCCTGCGCTGCCCCCAAAACGATATTATCGGCCAGGCAAGATCCCATGTGATGAAGCACAAGATCGGAAAAGAGGTTCGCCACGCGATTCGTGAGCGCTTTGACCGTGTTGGTCGGTGTTCTGAACGAGGCCTTGTGACACTGCGCGCATCCTATGGCGCTAAATTGGGCCTGCCCGTTGGTGCAACTGGAGCCGTCTCCTCCAGGACAGGCGCCTGGTGTCGGCGGAGCCAAAAAGCGCATAAAGATGGCAAAACGCTCCGGATCACCCGAGAATAAATAGGGTTGTATTCCAGAAGTAAAGTTGGTGCTGCTTTCCGGCAGAGGATTCGGGTTGCATCCCGGAGTTTCGTCGACCTCGTTCGGAAACAATTCGTTAGTCACCCCCAGTTCGACGTTGTACGACAGGCCGGCGGCAATTTGCAAAGACCGATCCTGGGCTTTCCAACCTAGTCGATTGATGGTCCCATCATTATCGCTGTGGCTGGGAGTTCCACAGATTCCGAGCGTGCTTGTTTTACAGATTGTGGCTGCATTGTTGACGATATCTGAGTCTAAGATAAACTCCACCAGACCGTCACCAAATATTGGAAGTGGATTTCGCGCTGCCAAGTTGTTCGGTTGAAACGTAGGTTGCGAAATGTTGCAATTGCCGGCATCAGTACGACCTGTGACCGTGAAAAGTTGGTGAACACCGTTGTCCGGAGTCTGCAGGTCGGACAAGAAAGGAAACCGCGCATCAAGGGCGGCGCCACTTTGGTTTTCAAAAAATGGCATGGTGTTCTGGGCGCCGTTGAGTTGGTAAACGGAAAATAGCGGATTCGAAGGGGGACTGGCCCCTCCGGGAGCTGGTTGCGAGTGGCAACTTACACAGCTATTGGAGTTGAAGCGGGGACCCAAACCGATTACCCCTGTACCGGTCACAGAATTCACTTGCTTAAAAGTGGCGTTGACGTTATTCCAGACGGTCTGTTCCTGTCTGGTTAAGCCGGCAATCGGTTGACCCGCACCCAGCGGCCCGCGTCGCACACCGGGATCGACAGCGTTGGCCGGACCTCCGGCTCCCACTTGGATCACAGTAAACGGTAACAGCACAATGATCGCCGAGAGCAGCAGGATCCTGAAGAATTCGCGGGTCCCGCGGCCCTGCTGGTTATGATCTGACTTTGCCTGCCTCAACATGACTACTCCTTTCGCCCGGCGGCGTTATCTCGCTGTCTCCAAAGACTCACATACTCATAAGGAGCGCAAGAAATTGATCAAATCTTGCTGATTTTGAGGTGACAGAGCATTGAAATTAGTAATCACCTGATTGGCCTCCGAGGCCGGGTACTGGCTGTTTCCTACACAGAAGTGGTCCTCGACGGCTTGCACGATATCGGTGGTTCTGCCGTCACTCATGAAGAAAATCCGCTGGCCGATTCCCCAAAGCGGAGCGGTGCGAAACTCATCCCCCAACGCTGAACCCTGCGTGACATTATCAGCGTTACATGGCCCCATATGGTGGACGAGCACATCGGAAAACATATTGGCCTTCGCACTACTCAGTGGCCCAATTACAGAAGGAGGCGTGGTGAAGGACGGAGTATGGCAGAGGGCGCATCCAACATTGTTGAATTGGATCTGGCCATTTATGCAGCTCGCGTTGTTGCCCCCCGGACATGTGCCTGGAGCTGGAGGCGCGAGAAAGCGCATAAAGAGAGCAAACCTTTCGGGGTCACCGGGAAACATTTTGGGAGGCAGCGTAGGGTCAAAGTGAACACTGTCTTCCGGCAGCGGATTTAGAACGCACCCCGGAGTTTCATCGAGCTCGTTGGGGAACAATTCATTGGTCACACCTTCTTCGACGTTGTAGGCCTCGCCCGAAAAGATCACTAGCGATCGATCCTGAGCTTTCCAGCCGAAACGGCCGACGCTGCCGTCCGCTTGAAGGTTCGGGTGCCCGCAGATCCCCAGGCTATTAGTGTTGCATACCGTAGTCCCGTTATTGATCAGATCCGAGTTCTTGATGAGCTCAAGCATTCCGCTGCCAAACGTCGGCGTGGTGTTGCGAAAGATCAAATTGTTCTGCGCAGCGGCAGTTATAAAGTCAGGCTGCTGAATGTTGCAGCTGCCGGCATCACCGCGACCAGTGATGACAAACAGTTGGTGAACGTGTCCGTCGGGAGTCGAAAGATCGGATTGAAACGGGAATCGCGCCACCAAGGTGGGCCCATTGGGCGTCTCGAAGAAAGGCATGATGTTCTTCGCACCGTTTAACTGATAGACCGAGAACAGCTGATTGACCGGCGGACTCGACCCGCCGATGGCCGGAAAGTTATGACAGCTGTTGCAGGTATTAGAATCAAATCTTGGGCCCAGGCCTGTTCTGAGGACATCTCCCCCTTCTCCGGTGGTGACCTCATTTTGTTCGACGAAATTCGAAAAAATTATTTGAAATTCCCCTTGTTGCTCCTTGGTTAAAGTGGTGAACCAATTCCCCGCTCCCGGAGGGCCGCCGCGTACTCCAGGGTCATTCGCCGATTGGGCATTCACGGTCGTGACTGTGCTCACCCGAAGCAGTGCGAGAGCTAACAGCGCAATGAATCCTGCAATCTTCGCAGCTGATTTTGAGTTTAGCGCCCAACTTGCTTTGACTCGGTTAAACATAAGTTACTCCTTCGTATTGGTTCAATTGCACTTGCAGTAAAGCGGCGTACAGCTGAACGTCAGCCCCGGCACGTCAGAGCGGGATGCCACTCGATCTCGGCCCGCGTAAAGCGTCTTAGTTGCCGACTCCAGTAAGAGGAACCGTTTGCGGACTGCCCCCGGCGTCGTCACTGATTTGCACGGTCGCATTTCTGGCACCGGTTACCGTCGGCGAAAAAGTTACGGAGATGGTGCAGCTCTTTCCTGCGAAAAGGTTTTGCGCACACGTGGTAGTCATACTGAAGTCCCCGGGATTCGCACCGACAACTACAAACGGGCTGAAAGTAATGGTGGTCGTACCTACATCGGTCAGGGTTACCGACTGCGGGCTGCTTGTCGTGCCGACCTTCTGGGTACCAAAATCCAATTTCGGAGGCGCGAGTCTCACGCTCGTCCCAGTCCCCGCCAGCGTTACAATCTGCGGACTCGTGGGATCACTATCACTGATTGAAACAGTCGCACTTCTCGGCCCTCCAACTTCTGGACTAAAGGTCACGGTGATGGTGCAGCTGGCGCCCGGCCCCAGCGTGGCAGTGCATGTGGTCGTCTTGGTAAAGTCGCCGATATGAATACCGGCGATCGTAATACTGCCAATGTTTAGTGTTGTTCCAGGGGACGTGTTGGTGAGGGTTACGGTCTGCGGT
>DATHJP010000209.1:0-3035 GCA_035489695.1 Terriglobales bacterium | reverse complement strand
ACCGATGGCACGCGCCGGAGAAAACTTGGCGGCGACCTCCAGGTTGGCCAGCTGGGGCCGAGACTGTGGCAACAGCCGAAATTGTAACTCCCGGGCCAGCGCCAAATCCCGCTCCAGACGCTTCTCCTGGCACTCAATCTGTTCGTACAAGCGCGCATTTTCGATGGCAATCGCGACTTGCGCAGCCAGCGTAGTGATGGTTACTTTGTGGTCGTCGGTGAAGAATCCACGTCGGGTGTGCTCCAGGTCCAGCACTCCGATCACCTTGTCCTTGTAGATCAGCGGCGCTGCCAGTTCGGAACGTGTTTCCGGGTTCAGCAGAATGTAGCGCGAATCCTTGGTCACATCCGAAACCAGTACTACTTCCTTGTGTTGAACGGCATAACCCACAACTCCCTCGCCAATGGGGATGTCGTGCTTCAGATGGATGTTCTCTTGAAAACGCAGGGAAAATCGATGTTGGAGTTTTTCTCCGGTTGCGTCCACCAGGAGAATGCTGAACATCTGATAATCAATCAGGCGGCTGAGCAACTCGGCAATACGCTTGAGCAGTTCATCTAGGTTGAGAATGGATGTGAGCTCGCGTGCAATCTCATTGAGCAATAACAATGTACGCGCTTGACGGGTTGTACGGGTATACAGCCGCGCATTCTCGATGCCGACCGCCATTCGCGAAGCAATCAGCGTCAATAGCCGCTTGTGCTCCTCGGTGAAGTGATCCGGCTGCGGCGACTCAAGATCAATCACGCCGATTAGCTTGTTTTTGACGATGAGGGGAACCGCAAGTTCGGAGCGCACATCGGGTACGGCTGAAATATATCGCGGGTCCGTGGTGACATCGCCCACTAGCACGGCTTCGCGCCGCTGGGCCGCCAGACCGGTCACCCCTTCACCCACCTTGATTCGAATCTTCTCCGCTATTTCACGCTTGTATCCCACGTTAAAACGGATGCGCAGTTCCTGGGTCTTTTCATTCAATAGCAAAATGGCAAAGATCTCATAATCAAATACTTTGCGTACCAATTCAGCAACCCGGCGTAAGGTTGTGTCCAGGTCGAGCGTGGTGTTGACCACATCGGCCACCTCGAGGAGAAGTGGTTCGACCTTGGACTGAAGATCGGTTTGGACGGCAGCTGATTCCAATGTTCCTTAATGATAACAGCCACTCCGATTCATTCTGAGGTGACCAGGAAAAAACAGAATTGTGGAAGAAAGAAGGACGAGAGGGTAATAGTTACTAGGCTTGGCGCGGTAGGACACAGATATCGGGTAAATTTCGGTAACGCTCCGCATAATCCAAGCCGTAGCCGACGACAAACTCGTCGGGAATGCGGAAACCTACATAAGTTGCTTCAATAGGTTGTTTCCTTCGTGACGGCTTGTCGAGAAGTGCAGCCACACGAAAAGCCTTCGGTTGATGCGCCAGCAGCACCTTGGTCAAGTATGTGAGTGTCAGACCGGTGTCGAGAATGTCTTCGACCAGGATGACATTTTTGTCTCGCATGGATTGATCCACGTCTTTGGTCAAACGTACTTCGCCCGTGGAATCCCAGCCGCTGACAAGCTCCTGAGCGGGCGACGGGCGATTGCCGTAACTGGCAACTCCAATGAAATCGAAAGTGGCATCGAGGTCTACATGCCGTGCCAGGTCACTTAGAAAAATAGAGGCGCCTTTCAATACTCCGACAAAAATCACCGACTCGCCCGAAAAGTCACGCGTGATCTCTGCGCCCATCTCGACGACGCGCTGGGCAATCTGTTCGCGGGAAATGAGAACTTTCAGTTGAGGCACAGCGGCCTATATTAAACATCCAGAGCTGCTAAGGGAAATGGATAGGGTACGTTGCAGGAAGTGGGGAGGCTCCATAGAATTGTGATCCTGACTGGCGTTCGGCCATCAGCACTCAGCAGTCAGCATTCAGCCATTGGGAGCCGTGTGGGCGACTTGCTGCTTTGAGGTTGGGAAGTTCACGGCTTTAGCCGTGCCGTAAGATTGTTCCGGACGGGCTTTAGCCCCTGGGAGTAGCTGGATTGGCGCAATCGAACAGCAATGCTTACTGGCGCATGGGCGGAATCACCGTTGGCCCTGTCGAAGACTTCCTCTATTCCTTGCTTCCAGCCCGCGACGAGGTTCTCACCGAAATAGAAGCGGAAGCCGCAAAAAGAAAGATTCCTATCGTTGGCCCGGCGGTCGGGCGCATTCTGCATCAGCTTGCTCTGATCAGTAATGCGAAGAAGATATTCGAGATGGGCTCGGCCATTGGATACTCCACTATTTGGTGGGCCCGTGCCTTGGGTGAAGGTGGACGTGTGATCTACACTGACGGCGACTCTAAGAACGCCGAGCAGGCCCGTCGCTACTTCGAGCGTGCAGGAGTTGCTAATCGCATCACAATAAAAGTTGGCGACGCGCTCGAGCTTCTTTCCGAGGAAAAAGAGCAGTTCGACATCATCTTCAACGACGTCGACAAGGAAGACTATCCTCGCGTATTCCGGCTTGCCGTGCCCAAGCTTCGCAAAGGTGGACTCTTCGTTACAGATAACGTTTTATGGAGTGGGAAGGTAGCTGAGACCAATCCTGCCGAGGCCACTACCAAAGCAATTCTGGAATTCGACCGGCTGCTCTACAGTTCGCCCGATTTGTTTACCACGATTTTGCCCATTCGGGATGGGGTCGCGGTGGCTGTCAAGCGATGAAACGAAGGCACCGGTTTCAGATAAAGCCCTGTTCAAATCGACTTCACGGGAATCTGGAGTAAATCCTCCACCAATCCGATTTCTTTCTGGAGAAAAGGTTCAGCATAGGTAACACCGCCCATCATGCCGTAGAACCGGGCCATAGCTTCAGTGCGCGCATGGATATCGGCTTGGGTAGGGAAGAAGTCTTTGCCCGCTTCCTGATCGGTGAATTGTGATTGGTATGCGATTAGCGATTGAAAGCGAGTTTCGAATTGGTCGGTGATGTCCACAACGAAAGTTGGACGAATGTCGTAATACAGAGTCGCATAGATGATCTTGAATGGGCGGTGAGCAGG
>DATHJP010000208.1:0-2572 GCA_035489695.1 Terriglobales bacterium | reverse complement strand
GCCGACTTCACGGATGTGGCTGCTCTGAGCGGAAATGAGACTTCACCGGACACGACAACTTTCGGCGACAATTTCGAGGACGGGAATTTCTCGGACTGGACAATTGGGCTGGACAGCGTCACCCGCCAGATAACCAGCCTTGCCTCTGCGGGTGGAACCAACAGCTTTACGATCATCGGAGGCCAGCAACAGCATTACCGTGGCATCTCGCATGCGTTGGCGCATTTGACACCTGACCAGATCACTTTTTATGTCCGTGGCAGCAGCGCCAGCGCTTCTGGCGGCTATTTTGTCGCGGGAACGTCGACGGCGAACTCCGGCACGGCCGTGTTCTTCCACATGGACGATGACGGAACAATGGGTATCTTCGAGGACGTTGGCGGTTTTCACGCCACGAGTTATGCGGCTAATCAATGGTACAAAATCACCCTGCTGTTTAGTTGGCAGACCAAAGGAGTGGATTACTACGTTAATGACACTTTGGTCGAACCGAACATTCCATTTCGCGGGCCAACGGTGTCCTCGCTATCGATCTTGTCTCTCTACAATTTCGATAACACTCAAAACTGGTGGGATGAAATCCAGTTGGTTCAGCATGGTATTCAGACCTCGGTTCCGATTACCCCCACCAGTTCCAGCAATTTTGTCAGTGGGGTTTGGTATGGCGCCATCACCGTGCAACAGTTGGCAACCAACCTCGTTCTGAAGGCCGATGGCGGTCTCGGCCGCTCGGGTCAGAGCCAGTCGTTTGACGTATTGATCGCCCCGAAACTCTCGATTGCACGATCCGGCGATTCTATTCTGTTATCCTGGCCAACTGCGGCAACGGGTTTCGCTCTTGAGCGAACACCCTCGCTATCGTCGCAAACAAGTTGGGTGCCAGTCCGGGACTTTCCAATTGTAGCGGGAGATAGCCAGCTCGTTACCAATGCAGTATCCACCACGAACATATTCTATCGTCTCAGGCCTTCGCCATGAGCGGGTTGTTCCTGCGGATCAGCGGGCTTGCGTGGACCTGGTCAATAAGTCGGTGGACTGAAGAATTCCATTCGGCTCCCTTTGGGAATCACGGCAGGCGAACCCCAGTCAGGCAGGATCCAGACCCAACGATCTGGATGCCGCAGGGTGGGCCGCGGGGTGAATGGGTCCTTCCGCCCAGTCCTCTGCAGTATCTCCAAAATGGCCTCGGAAAGTGCGTCGGAACAACGCGTGTTCATGATCTTGGGCCCTGCCTCATCACCCGCATCCTGATCAGCCACCCAGACATCGTGGTCATCAAGAGTCTGAAAAATAGCGAGCTGAGCAGGCGATTCTCCACTTTGTCGTCGGAGTAATTGCAGAACCTCTTCGGCGGATTTGTCATGGACGCTTGCGCCGAGCAGCTTGATTCCTGTTACAGGGTCGCCTGGAAGTGGAAAATCGGTGAAGCACGCCAGGATCAGATCGTTCACGACCGCTTCGTGTTTTGCGTCACGCTATTCCCTGAAGTCGGAGGCGTTTTCTTTCACGATGAGAGCGGAGCTGTGCCAAAACCATCCGGAAGGAATTTGGCATTCCAAGATCCCAGGATGACTCTAATGACTGACAATCGGGCTGCGTTGCCTGGTGGGCAGCGGAAACAGGTTTTGATCGAGCGATTGCGCGAGGACCAGGGCCGCGTTTGAAACGGATGACGAGCAGGGTAAAAGGCCTTCGCAATGTTTCCCGAGTGGCTCGCAAAAATTCAGAATCGCGGCGGAGGTTCGAATATTCCTTAGGAATCTCGAATCTCGTTTCCCGGCTACCGCCTTCATATAGGACCCGGAGGAAACGGAAACGGGAAACAGAGCACGTGGTGCTCCGCGATCAAAGAGCGAGGCTCTCCCGAGTTGCCGACAGCCAACGCCCTTCTGCTGGAGCAGTCCAAAAGCGACAAATCCCAGGGGGTTCGGGGGACAGCGTCCCCCGCCTTCCTAACCTCACACTCCTTCGGACTTACCTCCTCGCCTCAGCTCTCCCTCCGTAAATATCAAGATAAACTCCTCCGCTTTTTGCCTGACGCGCAACACTTTTCGCCACTCAATTCCTCGACGGTGGTGACTTTGAGCCGACCTCTGGGCTTGGGGAACCAACGGACGCCTGTTCGCAGAAACTTGCCCAGCGACTCTGCGGCACTGGATCGGACGATCTCTTCGGGATCGCGCAGGCACTTGAGCAAGCCTCTGAGCACGGGCTGCGTCGCCGCCGCTGGCCCCAGATTCCCCAACGCTACTGCGGCGCAGAGCTGGAGGTCATCTTGGGGATCGCGCAGGCACTCGACCAAACTGCTGAGCACGGCTGGGGTCGCCGCCGCTGGCCCCAGATTCCCCAACGCTTCTGCGGCAATGGACGGGACGTTATCTTCGAAATCGCACAGGCGCTCGAGCAAGCTGCTGAGCACGGCTGGGGTCGCCGCTGCTGGCCCAAGCTTCCCCAACGCTTTTGCGGCACTGAACCGGACAGACCCGGTGGCATCGCGCAGGCACTCGACCAACCTGCTGAGCATGGCTGGGGTCGCCGCCGCTGGCCCCAGATTCCCCAACGCTTCTGCGGC
>DATHJP010000207.1:0-2920 GCA_035489695.1 Terriglobales bacterium | reverse complement strand
CATACCGACAAACTTGTCGGCCAGCTGAGTGTCGAGGTCGCGAGCGAACTGCATGGCATACGCTAGAGCCTCCTCGCGATGATCGAGTGCGTATTGAATACTTTCGCGCAGAGCGGCAGCTATCCTGGAGGTCAAGGCCGGGCCCAAACTACGGCGAATGGCATTTCCTCCCAGCGGCAGCGGCAAGCCTGTCACTTTCAGCCACCATCTGCCCAGATCCACGATGCGATAGAGTCCAGACTTTGAATAAGTCAGCTGGCCCTCATGGATAATAAGGCCGGCGTCGTACTTGCCTTCGAGTATCTGCGGAATGATCTGATCGAAGTTAACCACGACCGTCTCAACTCCCGGCGCAAAAAGTCGAAGAGCCAGATACGCGGTCGTCAACGTACCCGGGATCGCGATGCGTTTTCCCTTGATTTCGCTGGGTGAATACGCGCGGTTGGCGACGATCATGGGACCGTAGCCCTCGCCTACACTGCCTCCGCTGGGCAACAGAGCATAGTTTTCCTGGATATAAGGATAGGCGTGGAAGGAAATGGCAGTGACGTCGTATACGCCCTCGCCTTCCATTGCTTTTCGGTTCAGGCTCTCGATATCGCACAGTGTGTGCTGGAAGTGGAGGCCGGGCGCGCGGACTTTGTTAGTCGCCAGCCCGTAGAACATGAAGGCATCATCGGAGTCGGGACTGTGCGCAACTGTGATTTCGCGAGTCTGCGACGAAGTGGTGTCCGCCGGAACTTGCTGGATTCCAATCGTGGTCATGAGTGCGCCTTGTGGGTGCGGTACCAGCCAGCGGCAATTCCGGCCGCCGACATGATCTTGATCACTTCAGCAAAGACAAACCAGTAGAGTCCAAAACGTACAGCCTGAGCAAATGAGTGAGTGAGCACAGCGAGCCACGAGATTCCACTGGCGAACAGGACAACCTCGGCTAACAAGCCAGCTACGGCAGCACGCGCGAAAGTTTTCCTGCCGCGCTCCATGATCCAACCCGCCAGAGCAGCAACAAATGGATAGGCCAACAGATATCCGCCAGTAGGGCCCAAAAGTTGAGCCACACCGCCAAGTCCAGAGGGATTGAAGACTGGCATGCCAACCGCCCCCTCAACCAGGTATAAAGCCAGAGCGGCGAAGCCACGCCGGCTTCCTAGTGTCAGCCCTACCAGCAAGACACCGAAATTTTGAAGCGTCAACGGCACCGGAGTGAAAGGTAGAGGTAAAGTGACGCGGGCGCATAGGGCCACGAACAAACTCGCGCCCACGACGAGCGCGACTTGCAGCGCCCACTCAAGAGCGCGATCATGACCGCTCAAAGTTTGAGTAGCCGTTTTCTGCATTCAATCACTCTCCCAATCGATTAAAGAAGTGTGGTGGAAGCAATCACAGACCACCAGCTTCCCGTTCGCGCTCCACCTCGTGTGATGCTTCCTTCTTCATGTGCCGGCGCACACGCATATAAAGAACTATGCCCACCAACAGCACCGCTCCGCTGCTGAAGGCCAGAATCAGAAACAGCCACATCATCCGCACGATGCCTAGGATATCAAAAGGAGGCGAGGTGTGCCCGGATTGGAAGGCTCAATTGACGGGTCGCAACGATGGCGCTGCGCCACCCACGATTTCTATTTCTATTTGCCGGTTACCGACTTACTTGCTTGCAGGAATGCATCCACATTGCTTTTGTCCACCAGTGACGATCCCGTATCGACAAAAGCTGGGATGGGCGCAAAGCTGTCTTTCGACCAGTCCACATCAAGAGTCTTGAGTTTGTGGTGATAGAGGTCATCCAACATTTTCAGACCAACGAAGGACATACTATAGGGCTTCTGCGAGATCGTAGCAGCGATAACGCCTTTCTGAATCCAATCCAGCGTATCGGGATCAGTGTCGAAGGCCATAATGACTTTGTTCTTCACACTGTTATTGCTGATCACGGTGGCAACTTCCTTGCCGGCCTGCGCTTCCAGGCAGACAAACGCGTCCACCTTGTCTCTTTGCTTTCCGATGATCGTGGTGGCCGTATCGAACGCAATTCGAGGGTCACCCTGGATATCCACAACCTGGACGATTTTAATTTGTCCATTTTTTTCCAGGCCGTCGCGATAGCCTCGCAAACGTTCTTCCAAATTAGCCTGGCTAGGCATGGTGAACACCACTACGTTGCCCTTATTCTTCAACTCCTGGGCAAGTCGCTGCCCTCCCATCAATCCTGCCTGGTAGTTGTTGGTGCCGATGAAGAACAACCGTTTACTGGACGGTGCATCGGAATCCATCGTAACGACCGGAATACCGGCGCCGATGGCGCGGTCGATGTCATCCTTCATCAGCTTGGGGTCGGCCACCGAAATCAGGATGCCGGTTGCCTTTTGCTGTACGGCCTGCTGAAAAGCCTGCTGCTGGGCTTTAGCATCGTAGTCATTGGGGCCGGCGAACTCGGCACGCACCTTCAGTTGCGAAGCGGCCTGGATGAAACCTGCCCCCGCCGTCTTCCAATAAGGCACCTGAAGATTGGTGGAGATGAGGTAATACTTCTCGTCAGCATCGTGGCGCGAGCCGCAACTTAGCAGAGGGAGAAGCAGGATGCTGAAGAGGAACAAGGCAGCGAGCTTGGACTTGTTCATCGGATCCTCCTGAGAGCGACTGACACGATCGTCACGTGTCGAGCGTCAAAGCGGTACGCATTCTAAACCCAGACCGAAGCAAATGAAAGAAATCGATGCCAGAAGAATTTAGGACGCGACGAAAATCTATACCCCAACCGGGAATGGCTTGGTGTGAGTTTCCGCGCTAAAAGACAGACCTGCGAAGCGTCCCTGCAACAAAGACATCAGCCCCGTGTACCAGTAGCCGAGGACGAATAGGATCAGGAAAGGCACGGTAATGTAGTTCTCATTTACCACAGCATAGTAGACAGTCA
>DATHJP010000206.1:0-6550 GCA_035489695.1 Terriglobales bacterium | reverse complement strand
AGGGGAAATCTAAGGTTGGAACTGTGCTCTGCCATACGGCCTCCTTCGTGTGCGACGAACATCAGTTGCACAATGAACCGTCACCCGAAGGGCGCGGCGGAAGGATGTGTAAGAGACGCCCAGACTCGATCAGGTGTGGTATAATTGCTTCGTTACCCCTCCCTGCCCTCCCCCCTCACCCTGAGCAGCTTCTATGACTAAGACCAGATTCCCATGGCGGGTTCATCGGCTCGCTCGTTTGTATTGCGATCTCCGTATCCGGGTTTGCTTATTTGATCTGGGAGTCGTATCGGTGACCACGAAGTAGCCTCATTGATTTCAGTATGGACTATCAAGAAATCTCGGAACGGATCGCCCTCTTAACGCAGGAAATTCGTGATCTGCAGGAAATGAATGCACGCTACTGGAAGCAGAGTGAACGTACCCGCAGGCTGGGTCGAGCGATCCACGAGAATCGGGAGCTTCGATTGCGGCAGATTAGAGAAGAGCTGTCGAGGATGATGCCGAAGAGAATTGCGTAGCGCGATCACTTTGCAACAAAATACCTGCGATTCGCCGGGTGGGGGAACGGTACTCCTACGCAGGGCTGCGAAGCTAGCAGTTATTCAGTGCACCTTCAAGCGGGCCGTCGCGCTTCCCTTTACCGATTACTTCGAATGGGCCTGTCATCCGCTGGCATCTGACAAGCACAATTGGCCCGAACGTGGACGGCACGGGAAGCAGCCCTGGCATCGCAGTCTCGGCACAAATCAACCCATCTTTCCCATGCGACATCTAATCTCAGGGAGATCTACCATGCTTATCCGCGAACACATTACCAAGATCATCGATGGCGACACTACCTATGTAGTGCGGATTTGCGCCGAGGAGAGAAGTGACCGAACCTGGAGTGCGTGGATCGAATTTCACCCGACTGACATCGCCCAACCAGTCTTGCGTACCGAACAGGAAACTTCCCAGCCCAACCTAACTGCGACCGAATATTGGGCCGATGGGCTTGAACCGATCTATCTCGAAGGCGCGCTCGCCCGTGCCCAGGGGCGGTTGCTCTAGTGGAATCGACTCAACGATTCGAGCGACTCTCTCTACTGAATCGAACTAGCCGCAGACGAGAACACAGTGTTTGCGTTTGACCCGATCAGCCGAATCGTACCAACCACGATTACCAAGATCACAGCCAACATCACGGCGTATTCCGCGATGTCTTGGCCTTTATCGTCCCTCCAGAGTTTAAAGATGAGATCGGTCATGGCAATGCCTCCGAATAAATTAAAAGCGGCTGGAGCGTTGATGCTGGCGAGCCTGATTCGTGATTGCGAATCGGACTACAAACTTTAACCCTGACTGGAGTAACTTGATTCTGCTCCTCGTGTCGGACCTTGTCAAATTGATAGATAGTTGAACAAAATCCTCTGGTTTAGCGGTGCTTTCCCGGACGGCTCATCCGGTCTATCCCTCCGCGCCTTCCGGTGAGACGCACATAGGGTATTTCGGTTGCGATCTTAACCGGCTCGTGCGAGACGCGTCTCAACCACAGGTTCAATTTGTCGGCTGACGCTCGTACACTTCGCCCACTGTGCTCGACTGGCATTCCTTCTTTCGCCCATCGGCGTGACCATGGGTTGCAGGTTGTGTCGCTATAGATGAGTGCGGGAGAAAAGCCTTTTGGCGCGGCTGTTCCACATCCAATGC
This sequence comes from Terriglobales bacterium, assembly GCA_035489695.1. Taxonomy (GTDB): domain Bacteria; phylum Acidobacteriota; class Terriglobia; order Terriglobales; family Acidobacteriaceae; genus 40CM-3-55-5. Next base: position 4,858 of record DATHJP010000206.1, on the reverse strand, counting down.
GTTGTTAAGCCTTTCAAGGAGGTAAGTTAGTCTAGCGGGATTCCGCTCCTGACACAGAGCTTTTGCGAAGTCTTCCCAAGTCTTCAATTCACTGTAGCGCATGTCGCACACCCCTAGAACAGTTGGGAAATATTACTCGCAACGGGCCAATATTCCAACGTGGAAACTTTAAGCCCATTAGCTTCGACTCATGACGAAAGCCACGAGGAACAGCACTGCAACGCAGACGAACCAACCACCAATGATTCGCACGACAGATGTAGTCCTTGGATCGCGTTCCCTGAGGTTGGGGTCGGCGTGCCTAGCCAACGCGATAGCCCCCGATGGACGAATTAGTATCCACAGGCCGAGTGCTCCGAATAGCACACAGAAAAAGGCGACATTAGCGTCTGTCATTTCACACCCTTCGTGCGCTCAGCCGCCAGGGTTTCATTTCTTCCTCATCACTCTGCCTAACAGGATTATTCCCAGAAATGCGAGGGTGACTACCGCCACTTCCGTCATGCGGAAAATAGTACTGATGACTAGCGCGAAAGACAAGAAAAGCTCAGGGTCGTGGTGCAGGGTTGCAAGATTCAGGCGCACTACTTGGAGGCGCGACTGGCATTCACGCTCATGTGTACTTTCTTAAAGTGCTCATCAAACAGTTCCTGTAAGAGTGCGGAATTGTAGCTTTCATCACCCAGGACGGGCGGCACGAATATTTCTTTTGGGAAAGCCGAACACGTACCGCGCACGGGTACTCTATCTCGCCTATCCGTGACGATTAAATGAGGCCTTTTCATACCCCGCAGAACTTCGCCCCTCCGCTGTCATGAGTGTGATGACGGTCAAGCCGATTGGGAAAAGCCGCGAGCCGCTGGTTGGAATTTCGTTCACTCTCCCGACCAATGCGGGTCCAACGATTCAGAACCAGTAGATTATGCCTACAGGGTGTTGCCCAACGATCTAGAGTCGGCTCCTAAATGTCTAATGTAGTGTCGGTTGCTCAGTGGAAAAACCCTCCTCATTCGGTGATCAACTTGCAATGAATCTTTGCCGGAGCACTGGATGCGTTCAGGTAGGCAGGTAGCCTGATGGATAGGACCGTTGGACAACACATGCAGGCCCTCGAACAAAAGCTCAATGTACTCACCGCACGGATTATGGATGAGAACGATAGAGCTAAGCGCAACCAGCTTGAATCGGAACTTCGGGCTGTCGAGTCAGCCCTCACGCTTTATCGTTCGGCGCTTGAGGCTGAAGAACGGATCGTGAAGGCGTAGCTCTGTTATAGAAATGCTCCTATCACGAAAGTCGGCGTAGGAAGGTTTTCCGGTATGCAGGATCGAGGCCCGCAGTAGTTGGGTTTCAGGCGAGACAGAAAATGTTTCAACCATGCCAAATGTGCTAGAGCATTCTCTTGAGGACCGTGAGGCTGTTGAGTGCATCTCTCAATTCGCGATGTTCCTTAGAGTTTGCAATCGGCAATCCCCGTAAGCGTTGGTGGATGGCCTTCTCAGCGACGTCAATGCTTGCTGGCAACTTGTCCCGGTCGAATTCCATTACCGCAGCTCTATAAACGTCTAGCCAATCCCTGTCATTATGGCTCACCGAGAGAATCTCCGCACACAGGCCCTTCCGCATCGAGGAATCTGTATCTGTACAGACAAAACAACCACCCAGTTGCGAACAGTTGAGCAGTAAATAGCGGGGATTAAAAGTTACTGCGGTAATGGTAAACCGACTTTGGGGCCACAATCAGCACCGCGATCACCGACTGCCTCAGAGGCGAGAGAAACTTAGTAGTCAACCGCAAAAGTTTATCGCCATGGTCGGATCCCTCATCGAAATGGGAGTGGGCCAGTCTGTGCCCCTGAAGACGAGGCAGATGACGCGATCCATGCGAGTGGGTCTCCTGCAACTCATGCTTACCATTTCAGTGATGCTGTCCCCCGCCTTTGCGCAGCCGGAGGCTCCCTCCAGCGTGGTCCCCAACTATAAGCCGATCACGGAAAGGGACCGGCTAGAGTGGTTTTTAGTCTCAACCACTGGTCCGAGTAGCCTTTTCGGTGCCGGTCCCCTAAGCGCCGGGTTGAGCACGGCTTTCAACAACCCTGAGGAATACGGCCCCCATTGGCAGGGCTTCGGGAAGCGATACGGCATGCGCTTGACGGGCGTCTCCACGGGGAATGCGATTGAGGCGACACTAGGCACCGCGTGGGGCGAAGATCCCCGCTACTTCCCGTCACCGAACCATGCCTTCGGCGCGCGTGTGAAATACATCATCAAGACCACATTCCTAGCTCCGAGGCGTGACGGTCGCTGGCGTCTGGCCTATGCGCGGTATGCCGGGAACGTAGGGAACAACTTTCTGTCCAATCTGTGGCGCGTGGACAGCGAAAACGATCCCGGAAACGCGGGGCTGCGTTGCGTCTGGGGAATTACGAGCCGGATGGGGGCCAATGCCTTTGCAGAGTTCTGGCCGGGTGTGAAGAAAATCATGTTTAAAAAAAAGCCAGCTTCACTCCACTCTGCCGGCGAGCGGCAGTGAGGAGGCCACCATGGCGAATCACTTTCTTCTAACATGCTTCTGCTGAATCCGGACCTGCTAATCTCAGTGACTTTTTCAACACCCACAGGCGATTTCACAAGTTTGCGCCGTTTCTTCGCCGGGACGGGGTTTCAATGAGCGTTATGGCGATATTTTGCCAACAACCGGAAGGTTCCGATTTGCCGACTAAGCGGACAGTGGTCCCGAATTTGTCCCCGTCCCATCATGATGCGACAACAGTCATTGCAACGCACCATACGAAAGTTTTCTTCCGTGAATGCATTGTGGCGATCTCAATAGAGGGTTGATCCTGGGTAGACGTGCAACTTAGCGAGACATGAAGGGGAATCGTCGCCGCCAGCCTTTCCTTCCAGCAGTTCCGGTCGCGAGAAACTTGGGTGGCTGCAGTTCTGAAGTCTCATCGTCACTTAAAGGTCGGTCTTCCGAGAGCAGCGGAATGGCAAAACGCAGTGCCTCAATCTCTCGCCGGATTCGCACAATGTCCATCTCCTTTTCCCGCAAAACTACGTTCACATCCTTCACGTTCACCTCCAGCGAGGATCTTGCCGCTGCCGATTTAACATTCGGCAAGGGCAAATTTATATGGCAAATCCGGGACCAGTATTATAAGGGAGGTATCGTCGTCCGAAACAGGCGGAGCCTTCCTGGCAGCCAGGGATCAGCTCACATTTGTTCTGCTCCAAGGGAGAGTTCCATTGCCTTGACCGCTTCATCGCGAGAAGAGGTTGTTCTATACTGCGCTCATGCCGGAAGAAAAGACTCAGCGCAGCAATTGCCGCTTCCTACTGCAGCAGATGCCTGATGGCAAGCCGCTGATTATCGTGCGGCTGTATCAGGACACAATTCCGGTCCTGCAAAAAGTGGTGATCGGGTTCGACCTGCTAGGCGGAACTCAGAAGGAACAGGCCAAGAAGCTTACAGAGCTACTGAATGAGCATGTGCTTGACGTTTTTCTGACCGTGACAGAAAACGGAAAGGAGGTCTTAGGTGAGGGCATGGGACCTTAGCGACCTCTAGTCTGGTAGTTCGATTCGGTCGGAGTGCTTCTTATCGCGCTCGTGCTCTTCTGCCAAAACTTTTTCCAGCCACTTTGCCTGCTTTTCTGCGACCCACTTATCTACCGATTTTGGGTTGTGGCCGATGAAGAACTCCTCGCCGCAACCGTCACACCTGAGCGTTCCCATCTCTTGGAAACCTATTGTTCTCTCGCGGCTACTTTTTTTTATCGCCACTGCCCTCATGTTCTGATTTTAGATTAGTTGGCAGTTCTTTTGATCCGGACTTTTCAAGTATGAGGATCAAACGGTGGTCAAGGGAGACGGAGGGACACGGGTTGGAGTAGGGCGGCGGAAAGGACTCCAAAGAACGGGCCAGTGAGAGGGCAAACGCAGTCGGATAGGCCGAAGGGTAGGCGCTGGACGCAAGAGTACGGTAATGGCTCCGAAGCTCAAGGACAAGTAGTAGGATCGCCCCCTTGCCGAATTGGACGATGGCTGCGGAGGGTAAAATGCCGACTCAAACGCTGGGCCCGAATTTCCATGATCTCTTGCGAGGACGCTACATTGCAACACTCGGAACCGAGAACACAGATGGCACCATCCACCTGACTGCGGTCTGGTACCTCTTCGAGGATGGCTGTCTGTTCATCGCGACATCTTCCAAGACACGAAAGGCTCGTAATGTGGTCGCGCGACCGAAAGCTTCGCTGATGGTGGACGCGCGAAAACCAGGAACAGAGCGTGGTGTAACTGCTGCCGGCAGAGTGGAACTCATTTCCGGCGGAGAGTCCCAGGAAATAAACCGACGCCTACACAGCCGATATTTGAGTGCAGCAGCGATGTCCGATCCCCAAGTCGGGCCTGTATTTGCATCGTTTGATGATGTCACGATACGACTCACGCCAGTTTCGTGGATTACCTGGGACATGGCAGTATTGGACACCCAAGCCCTCGGGGGACGATTAGGCGGAACTCCCGGATACCTGCTCCCGCTGGATTGAAGGGGGTTGCTCCAATTTGGTTGTTGTCGAAAAGGCGTTTTCACTTACAACCCGACTGTTGGTGAAATGGCGATCTATCGCACGTAGTGGCCAGAAGCCCTGTGCGGCTGAATCACGACTGTGTGTTCTGCAGGATTCTGGCAATTGCGGTCAGCGTGTTCCAATTACGTGTCGTTGCCGGGACGCCGAAGATCTTGTCGAGCTGGCCATTTCAGCAGTAATCGAGCTGACCACGCAGAGGGATTACTTCCGAGTTGCCGCAATCCGGGAGCATACGCCGCAAAGCAAAAACCGCTTCTCCCAGG
>DATHJP010000205.1:0-7579 GCA_035489695.1 Terriglobales bacterium | reverse complement strand
TCTACCTGCTGAATGCCAGTTTCGTGGTCATGAACTACCAGTTTGTGAATGGCCTTCTATTCACGATTGGTGGCATGCTGGCGGCACAGAACCGTCGGGCAGAAGCTCGAATCAACGCTTTCTCCAACTGAACTCAGTTTGCGAACTGCCTCGTCAAATTCCAGGTTGTCCGAAGGAGTCGAACACGGGAAACCTTTATCCCTTCCGATTTTCTCGCCGGAAACTCTTCGCGGCAGTGTCTATCTGATGTCTCGATATGGACTCGGAGTCCTGGTGAGCCTCGGAAACATGCTGGTTATGACGCGGTGGATTGGACCGCACTCCTACGGATTATTTGTAACTGCTATCGGTCTGGTGGCGTTCTTGTCCACTCTCGCGCGGGCAGGAGCGGACGTCTATCTGGTGCGGCGCGAAGCCGCTCCCGATGAGCACATGTATCACGTCGCGGGCACGCTGATTTTGTCTATTTCAGTCGCTCTCGCATTGATAGGCGCGGCCCTCTCGCCGCTACTTATTCGTTGGTATGGCGACGGCGAATTCCTGCCGCCTTACCTTGTGCTGCTGCTCACCATTCCAGTGATCGGATTGACTGGCGTTCCGATGGCCAAGCTGGAACGAGAATTGAACTTTCGCAACGTAGCGAGCATTGAGTTGGGAGGTCAATTTTTGGGGCTGCTGGTCGGCATGATTCTAGCCGCCATTAGATCTGGAGTCTGGGCTCCGGTTGCGGGACAAACTGCGTTGCAGATTGTCACGCTGGTTGCGGCATGTGCTTGCTCGCGATTCATTCCTCACTTTCGCTTCAATGCGAGCCAGGCACGCGAGATGCTCACGTTTGGCATCGGGCTCGTCACATCATTACGCGTGTGGCAGTTACGAACTCTGGTGAATCCCTTGCTGGTAGGTCGTTTTGCGGGCGCGGAGGGAGTGGCTTTCGTGGCCCTCGGCATTCGTATCGCCGAAGCCCTCGGTGCCGTCCGGCTGGCGGCAGGGCGTCTGGCACTGGCGGCGCTGTCTCGTCTTCAGAGCAAGCCCGAAGCATTTCGTAGAGCACTACAGCGCACGCTGGAGTTGCAGGTACTCATGCTTGGCCCTCTGCTTTGCGGTTTCGCCCTACTCGGTCCGCTCATCTTACGGAATGTGATCGGCACCAGGTGGATGCCGAGCCTGTCGGTGTATCCGTTCGTTGCTGCAGGCGTACTGGTCAATTCGGTTTTCAATCTGCAAGCGTCAGCGCTGTTCGTGGTGGGGCGACACTGGAGCGTACTGAGCTCATATTCCATTCATGTGGCACTTCTGGGCTGCGGGACACTCCTACTGGTGCCTCGCTTTGGAATTGTGGGATACGGCTGGGCAGAATTGTTGGCCTGCTCAGCTTATGTTCTGATTTACGCCCGCACAATTCAGATCGCTGCTCTCTCTTATCGCAACCTCTTGCCCTGGATGATCATTTTTCTGTCGCTTTTGTTCTCACCTTCGTTAGGCCATAGCCGAGCTACGTGGCTGTGGCTAATTTTGCCCGCCTGTGCGGTGGGATGGCGATTGAGGCACAGTCCGAGCGCCGCACGAATACGACACCCTTGGAGTACTCAGCGAGAGACGGCCTAATCGAACTTTTTCCGCGTTTTCAAAATCGCCCACCCAGAGAAATGCCTATGATTGCATACCTCGCGAACCAGTTTCCCTCGCAAGTCGAGCCCTATGTGCCGGCCGAGATTCGAGAACTTCGCAGTCGAGGCTTCGAGGTCATCCCCGGCAGTGCACGCGTTAGCACCCGCCTGGACGCTGAGTTAGAGAGCTGCGTGTCGGAAACCGTGTATCTGCAACCTCTGCGCCCTTGGTTGTTAGTTCGGGCCAGTTGGCTGTGTCTGCGGAAATTTCAAAAAATCGCGGACTTATTCGAGCGGATGCTGTTCAGTGGGACCGAAGGACCGGGCCGGCGCGTGCGTGCGCTCTTTCACACCTGGTTGGGCGCCTATTACGCGCTGCTGCTTGAAGGACGCGGCGTGGAGCATATTCACGTCCACCACGGCTACTTTGCGTCTTGGATTGCGATGGTAGCGTCGCGCCTTCTGGGAATCACATTCAGCATGACGCTACATGGTTCCGATCTGTTACTGCACAAGGCATATCTGGACAGCAAGCTGCAGGACTGCAGCTTTTGTGTGACCGTCTCAGAATTTAACCGGCAACATATTCTGGAACACTTCCCCAACACCGGGCCGGACAAAGTTATTGTCCAGTACTTGGGGATTGCTCCTCTTGCTTTGAATTCCAACCTATCCGCAACGCACTCAACCGCTTCCTTTGTCATGCTGGCCGTGGGTCGGTTGCACCCGGTAAAGGACCACTCATTTCTCATTCGAGCCTGCCGGCAATTGAAGACCAAAGGATTGAATTTCCTTTGCCTGATTGCGGGTGAGGGAGCTGAGCGAACACGACTCGAAAGACTTATTCAGGATCTGGATTTGCAATCAAAAGTGAGGCTTCTCGGCCATCTTTCCCGTCATCAGCTTGATTCCTATTACTCGTTGGCCGACATGGTGGTGCTTACCAGCCAGAGTGAAGGCATCCCGCTGGTCCTAATGGAAGCAATGGCACGGGGCAAAGTTGTGCTCGCGCCAAACATCACTGGAATACCGGAATTGGTATTGGAGGGCAAAACCGGGTTTCTATATCGCGCCAGATCGTTCGACGATTTCGTATCCCGAGTGGAGATGATTCGTGAATCAAAATCCGTTCTGGCCCCGGTCTCCAGTGCGGCCCAGCAGCACGTTTCCCAATATTTCGATCGGGATAAGAACCTGGCTGCTTTCGGCGACGTATTTCTCTCACGCATGAGCGGAAGGGCGGATCGCGATCCTCATGAGAATCCTATACTGCAACAAATATAACTTTGCCTTCAGCGGCACCGAAGTTTACTTGTTCGACGTCATGGAACTGATGCGAACGAGAGGACACACGGTAGCACTCTTCTCAATGGCTGATCCGCGCGGCGAGTCCACCGAATATGATCGGCACTTCGTGCCGCACGCGGACTTCAAGAACGATAGCCATGGCGTGATTGGCGGCGCCAAGCTGGCAGCCCGCGCAATCTATTCCCGCACCGCGCGAGTTCGTCTTCGAAAAATGATTGCAGAGTTTCGACCGGACGTGGCGCACGTACGCAACATCTATCACCATCTATCGCCCTCAATTCTATGGGAACTGAAGGCTCAGGGTGTGCCCATCGTCTATCACATTAACGATTTCAAGCTGCTTTGCCCCAGCTACAACATGGTGTCTCGCGGCCATGCCTGTGAGCGCTGCCATAATGCTCAGTTCTGGCACGTGCTTACCGAAGGATGCTACGCCGGATCGTCCGGCTCAAAAGTCGTACTGGCGGCGGAGGCTTATTTTCACAATTGGTTGCGGACTTACGAAAAGTGCGTCACCCGGTTCCTGGCGCCCAGCCAATTCGTGAGGGACAAACTGGTCGAGAACGGATGGCCGGCTGCGAGAATCGATGTGCTCCCCCACTTCCAGAGATTGCCGGCAGAACCACCGGAAAATGCGGCCGCTGACGCCCCGATCCTCTATTTTGGTCGGCTCTCGCCGGAAAAAGGATTGCCCGACCTGGTACTAGCCATGCAACGTTTGCCGAAGGTCCGACTACGTATCGCGGGAGAGGGAGTTCAAAGGCCAGAACTGGAAAAGTTAGCTGAGACATTGGGGTTGGCGAACGTGGAATTCACGGGACAACTTGCGGGCAGCGCGTTGAACGATGCCATCAGCGCGGCGCGGTTCACGGTGCTGCCTTCCCGGGCCTATGAGACGTTTGGAAAAAGCATTCTGGAGTCGTTTGCGTTCGAGCGCCCTGTGGTAGCGTCCGATCTGGGTTCGCGTCGCGAACTGATCCGTGAAAACAAGACTGGACTGCTGTTCCCACCGGGTGATGTGGAAACACTAGCGGAGAAAATTTCATTTCTTTGTGCCAATCCAGAACTCGCAACTCAAATGGGCGCCGCGGGCCGGGAACTCGTACAGAAGCAGCATTCTCCAGAGACACATTATGTAGCCTTGATGGAACTCTATCGGACGCTGACTCCAAGTGACAAACAGCCGCATCCACCAGCCGCAATAGTCAGAGCCACGCATTCTCCATTGCGCGTGGCATTTATCGGCGGTCGCGGAGTGATTTCGAAGTACAGCGGTATCGAAGCTTATTACGAAGAGGTGGGCAAGCGACTGGTGGAGATGGGTCACCAAGTCACGGTCTACTGCCGGACATACTTTACTCCGCGGTTAAAAGAACACAATGGAATGCGTCTGGTACGTCTGCCTACACTCCGATCCAAACACCTTGATACCCTCGTACACACTTTCCTCAGCACCGTTCATGTTCTGTTTTCAGGCTGCGATATCGTGCACTATCAATGTTTGGGCCCAGCTCTCTTCTCATTCATCCCGCGAGTATTCGGAAAGAAGACTGTAGTAAGCGTGCAAGGCCTGGACTGGCAACGAAAAAAGTGGGCGCCAATCGCCTCGCTTGTCCTGCGGCTCGGAGAACGGGCTTCCGTCCGGCTGCCCAGCGCTACGATGGTCGTGTCTAAGAATCTGCAGACGCATTACAACTCACGATACCGCAGCCAGGTTACGTACGTGCCGAACGGGACCATCATCCGACGGCGCCGGTCAGCTTCAAGGCTGGCGGGATGGGGGCTTACCGCAGGCAACTACATTTTGTTTCTGGGGCGTTTTTCGCCGGAGAAGAATTGTCATCTGCTGATTCAGGCTTTTGAAAAGATCCAAACTCCAGTAAAACTCGTACTGGCGGGTGGCTCCAGCCACTCTGATGTGTACGCCGGCGAATTGCGCAATCGCCAAAGCGAGAATATTCTTTGCCTCGACTGGGTCTCTGGCGATGCCTTGGACGAGTTGCTCACGAATGCCATGCTCTTTGTTTTGCCTTCCGACATAGAAGGGCTCTCGTTGGCCCTGCTGGACGCAATGGGAGCGGGAGTATGCGTCCTGACCAGCGACATCGCGGAGAATTGCGAGCTGGTGGAAGGAGCAGGTTTTACGTTCAAACGAGGCGATGTGGACGATTTGGAACGGATGCTGCGTTGGCTCATTTCCGACCCACAAGCTCGAGTGGAAGCAGCGAAACGCGCGCAGGAACGAGTCCGGAAACATTACTTGTGGCCAGTAATTGCAAAACAGGTGGAACTCACTTACTTTCGGACAATGGGAGCGCAAGATGTTAGAGTGGCGTTCCCGGAATCGCCAGGCTTCGCCGAGCTTGGTGCGCCTCGACCTGACCATGCCGATAGCACCGGAGACCTCGGCATGTAAGGAATCGTCACAATTTCCAAGGAGTTCAGGGTTGGAGTCAGCTTCCGACCCTTTTTTATTACAATCAGTAAGGGCAGTGGTCAGTGGCTAGTGACTAGTGGTCAGTCATGACGGGCTCACTCTAGTACTGGATACTGACCACTGACCACTTCTTAAGGATCGAGTAACTCAGCAAGCATGGAAAACACAATTTTGATCACCGGGGGTGCCGGCTTCATTGGCTCTAATTTCATCCTGCAATGGATAGCTTCCGAAGGAACGCCGGTGGTCAATCTTGATAAGCTAACCTACGCTGGCAACCCGCATAACCTCGATCGTGTTTCATCGGATTCGCGATACTGCTTCGTGCAAGGTGACATTTGTGATCGCGATGTGGTGCATCGCGTTCTGGAACGTCACCGGCCCACAGCTATCGTGCATTTTGCTGCGGAAAGTCATGTCGACCGGTCGATCCGCGGTCCCGACGATTTTATCCGCACCAATGTGAATGGAACATTTTGTTTGCTTGAAGAAGCGCGCGCGTATTGGACAGCGTTGTCGAAGCAGGATCGCGAATCATTTCGCTTTCTGCAGGTCTCTACCGACGAGGTTTACGGAGCGCTGGGCCGCGACGATCCACCTTTTTGCGAGACCACGCGCTACGCTCCGAATAGTCCATATTCGGCTTCGAAAGCGGCCGGCGATCACTTGGTGCGCGCGTATTTTAATACTTACGACCTTCCCACGCTGACGACTAACTGTTCCAATAACTATGGTCCTTATCAGTTTCCGGAAAAACTGATTCCTCTGGTTATTTTGAACGCCCGCCACGGCAAGCCCCTGCCGTTGTACGGCGATGGCCAGAATGTCCGGGATTGGCTCTTTGTGGAAGATCATTGCCAAGCAGTACGCATGGTGCTGGCTCGCGGCCGAATCGGGGAAACCTACAACATCGGCGGCTGGAACGAAAAACGCAATGTCGAAGTTGTGGATACGATCTGCTCGATTCTGGATGAATTGTGCGGCGATGATCCGGTGCTGCCACACCGAACATTGATCTCGTTTGTGAAGGATCGTCCGGGACACGATCACCGCTATGCCATGGACGCGCGTAAGATCGAGCAGGAATTGGGATGGAAACCGCGAGAGACCTTCGAAAGCGGCATCCGCAAAACTATTACCTGGTATTTGCAGAATGAGGCCTGGGTGAACGAAGTTACTGCGGGAAATTATCGCCAATGGATCGCTACACACTATTCTTAACGGTTGTGCGTTCGGACCATTACCTCAAGTGAATAAATCACGAATGGCAAAAAAGAAAGAACATCAAACCCAGCCTTATAAGGGCATCATCCTTGCAGGAGGGTCTGGAACCAGACTTTATCCTGCCACGCACGCCGTAGGAAAAAGCTTGCTGCCGGTTTATGACAAGCCTCTTATCTATTACCCGCTTTCCACGCTAATGTTGGGAGGCATCCGCGACATTTTAGTGATTTCTACTCCCGAAGATACCCCTCGATTCGAACAATTGCTTGGTGACGGCTCACGGTTTGGATTGAATCTGGATTATGCCGTGCAAAGCAAGCCCCAGGGTATTGCGCAGGCTTTTCTAGTCGGACAAACTTTTATTGGATCGAATTGCTGCGCGTTAGTACTGGGTGACAATATTTTTTATGGCCACGATTTTGCAAAGGATGTTCGCCAGGCTACCGAGAAGACGCGGGGGGCTCGAATCTTTGCCTATCCGGTGCATGATCCGGAACGTTATGGCGTGGTGGAATTCGATGCCGCGGGAAAAGCGCTCTGTCTGGAAGAGAAGCCCGAACATCCTAAATCGCGATATGCGGTCACGGGCCTTTACTTCTACGATAATGATGTGGTGGCAATCGCGAAGTCTCTGAAACCATCCGCCCGTGGCGAGTTAGAAATCACAGACGTCAACCAGATTTACCTGGAACGTGGAGAGTTAGACGTTGTGGTAATGGGCCGTGGCATGGCCTGGCTGGATACTGGAACGCACGAAGCAATGATGGAAGCTTCCCTTTTTATTCAAACCATCGAACGGCGTCAGGGATTAATGGTCGCATGTCCCGAAGAGATCGCCTATCGTTATGGCTACATCAGTGCCGATCAATTGGCAGAAATCGGAAATTCAATGAAGAACAATGGTTACGGAGCGTATTTGCTGCAACTGCTGCGCGAGAGAGTATTCTGACGTGGCTGTGGGACAGGCAAGCGGCATTGTCATGAAGGTGACCCCCGCATC